>NZ_JBFRMK010000243.1:0-14411 GCF_041470405.1 Shewanella sp. 10N.286.45.A1 | reverse complement strand
CCGCACTACGTGAGCTCCTCAGTCTTTCCACTCCTGCTTTGCATTAGCTTAAAAGGGAATAACCATTTCTTTATCAATGCGCTTTGAATTGAAAGAGCTGAGGGGTTCTGAACTGGTCAACTACTTAGGGCAATTGGCATCGTTACCATTACTCTTTCGTTTAGTGTTTCCCTAATAAAATCAAAATGCATAAAAAGCCAGTTGGGTATCCCCACTGGCTTTATAACACTAGTCGATTAAATTGATTTGGTTAGTAAGCGCTGTCGTGGACTGATTGCACTGCACGGCCTGACGGGTCAATAATACCTTGTAAGCTTTCATCCCAAGCGAGTGCCTCTGGGGTTGAGCAAGCTACAGATTTACCACCTGGTACCGTTTCAGCTGCGCTCGCAAGCGGGAATAGTTCTTCAAAGAAAGTACGATAGAAATAACCTTCTTTAGTCTCAGGCGTGTTGTATGGGAATCTGAATTTAGCGTTGGCCAACTGCAGATCATCAACTTTAACCGCGGCATGATCTTTTAGTCCATCAATCCATGAGTAGCCCACACCATCACTAAATTGCTCTTTCTGACGCCAAGCCACTTCTTTCGGCAATTTATGCTCAAAGGCTTCTCGTAGGATATGCTTTTCAATTTTGCCATCTTTTGACATTTTAGCTTCAGGGTTGGTGCGCATTGCCACATCCATAAACTCTTTGTCCAAGAAAGGCACACGTGCTTCAAGTCCCCAAGCAGCCATAGCTTTGTTGGCACGTAAGCAATCAAACAGGTGTAGCTTATCTAGCTTACGTACTAACTCTTCGTGGAATGCTTGTGCATTGGGTGCTTTATGGAAGTATAAGTAACCACCAAATAGCTCATCTGCACCTTCACCTGATAACACCATTTTAATACCCATGGCTTTAATTTTTCGCGCCATTAAATACATAGGCGTTGCAGCACGAATCGTGGTGACATCGTATGTTTCGAGGTGGTAGATCACATCTTTAATCGCATCGATGCCATCTTGAAAGGTAAAGGTGATTTCGTGATGAATAGTACCGATTGCATCGGCAACCTTTTTCGCTGCAATGAGATCTGGCGCGCCTTCAAGGCCGACAGCAAAAGAGTGTAGTTGTGGCCACCAAGCACTGGTTTCGCCGTCATCTTCAATACGTCGCTTAGCAAATGTTTGGGTTATTGCGGAAATAACCGATGAATCTAAGCCACCAGACAGTAGTACGCCATAAGGAACATCAGACATCAACTGACGTTTAACGGCAGCTTCCAGTGCATCACGCACCTCTTCACTGCTGGCTGGGTTACTTTGAACTGCAGCAAACTCACGCCAGTCACGCTGATAATAATGAGTTAGTTCACCGACTTTACTTGAAAGGTAATGACCCGGAGTAAAGGTCTCAACAGTTTTACAGACCGGCATCAGTGCTTTCATTTCAGATGAGATATAGAAATTGCCTTCAGCATCTCTGCCGGTATAAAGCGGGATGATCCCCATGTGATCGCGACCGATTAAATAGGTGTCTTTTGCTTTGTCATATAATACAAAGGCAAAAATGCCGTTGAGCTTATCTAAGAACTCAGTGCCATATTCTTGATAGAGCGCTAAGATAACTTCGCAATCTGAGTTGGTTTGGTAGCTGTATTTGTCACCCAGTTCAGCTTTAAGCTCTTTGTGGTTATAGATCTCACCGTTAACGGCTAAGACGATAGTTTCATCTTGGCTAAGCAATGGCTGAGCGCCGTGTTCAATATCAACAATCGCTAAACGTTCGTGAGCAAGAATAGCTTTGTCACTGCTATAGATCCCAGACCAATCCGGCCCGCGATGACGTAGTAGTTTTGACATTTCGAGTGCGACTTGGCGCAATGGCGTCGAGTCTGATTGAATATCTAAAATAGCGAAAATTGAACACATAGGTCACTCCAAAAAATGTCAGTCTTAATCTCAATTGAGTATTACTCTGCCACTGAAACTCGTCATTATCAAATAGGTAATTAGCGATTCGTTAGTTTTTTAGCGTTTTTTGCCAGCAAATTGCCATCTTTTTAACTTTAAAAATAATAATAAAATAAAAAAATGTGGGTTTTATTGGTTTATGTTCAGTTTTTGGTGTTCAAGTCTAGCTGTTAATGGATAAACGGCAATGCAGTATCAGTAATCATAGAGAATGCAGTTTTAAGTGACTTAAGTGACATTTTTCACATAAAACCATTATTCGTTGGCATGAGAAAATAAAAAACGCCCGAAATAACTTCGAGCGTTTTTTATTTGTGTACGAAAGCGAGCTTAGTTGTTATCGGTTTTGGCGGGTCTTAATGAGTGAAATTCAGTGCCGCTGAAATAACCTGGCCAGTCACTATTATTACCCAATGCCGTTGCGGCATCATAGTAGACAGCTAGGTCTTCTAACGCTCCGCTTAGGTCCCAATTTTCTCGATATTCATCACATACGCTGTGGTAACACCCTTTCATCTGTTGTTTCATCATTGCTTTATATTCAGCTGTCGCTTCATCAACAGGAATACTTCCACCACCAGCAAATACTGCAGGTACACCGTATTTAGCGAAACTAAAATGATCTGAGCGGAAAAAGCCGCCTGATTCTGGGTACTTTTCACTCTTGGCGGTACGATTTTGAGTCTCGACTGCGGCGATTAAGTAATTTTCGAGTTCAGACTTGCCTTTGCCCACAATCGTGTAGTCGGTGGTACGGCCATAAATATTGGTACTATCTAAATTAAATACTGCCACAGTTTTGTCTAATGGATATATTGGGTTAGATGCATAGAAACGTGAGCCGAGTAAGCCTTGTTCCTCTCCTGTCGTTGCAACAAAGGTGACAGAGCGGGCAAGGGGATTGCCATTTTTAGCTTGCTTGGCAAATTGGCGAGCGATTTCTAAAATACCAGCAGTACCTGATGCGTTATCAAGTGCGCCATTATAGATCTGATCGCCATTCTTACTTGGATCTAGACCAATATGATCCCAGTGAGCGGTGAAGAGAATGTGCTCATCACTGCGACTCTCTCCAGGTAAGGTCGCAATTACGTTATAACTATTGGCATATTGCGCTTTATTTTCGAATGCAATGGAAGCCGTTTGATTGAGTGGAATGTTAATCGCACTGCTTGCTGCGCGGTCAGATATGGTGCTTAGCGACAGACCAGCTTTATCAAAGAGCTTAGTGGCTACATCAAGAGTCATCCAACCTTCAACTTCTATCCATTTCGCTTGCTCATCTTTACTACGAACAAGATCTTGCTGCGCACCGGTCCAGCTGTTCTCGACAACAGACCAAGGGTACGAAGCCGGTTCGGTATCGTGAATGATGATTGCGCCTAGGGCACCTTGACGACTCGCTTCTTCAAACTTGTAGCTCCAGCGACCGTAATAGGTCATTGCTTTGCCATTAAACTTTCCTGATTCAGGTAGAGCGAAGCCGGGATCGTTCACCAGTATTACCGCTATTTTTCCGCTCATGTCGAGATCTTGATAATCATTCCACTGATACTCGGGTGCGTTGATGCCGTATCCGACAAACACTAGCGGTGCATTAGCAATATCAACTTTACTCACATCATGACGACTACCAATCACCACATCTTGACGATGTTGTAATTGCATGTCACCTAGCTGAATAGATTGCTGTTCTGAAGCGGTATAGGTCACCATAGGTACAGCCTGTAGGTAATCTTTACCATTTGGCTTGTCTAAGCCCATCTCAGCAAAAGCTTTACTAAGGTAATCCAATGTTAGTTGTTCGCCCTTAGTTGTAGGGGCGCGGCCTTCAAATTCATCTGACGCAAGGGTTTTAATATCTAAGCGAAATCGAGATTCATCAAAGGTGACTTTCTCTGGCGTAACAACATCTGTCGTATGTTGGCTACAAGCACTGAGTAGAGCAAGTGCACAGACTGGAAGCAAAGTGCGCATCAATATGTCCTGTTATTGTTGTTTTAGACTTTTGTGTTGAGATTTTGTTGTTCTATAGGTGGCAATAATGGCGGAAAGGCGCCTATGTTGACAAGAGTTAGCGGTTGAAGAAAGTGTTACTCGATATTGCATCTTGTATCGAAAACGCGCCAGCCTATAGTGAAAATAGCGATATTTTAGATTAATCATTCAGACTTAGAGGGTTTTAAAGCGAAATACATCAGCTTTTAATTTATTTCGCTATTTTGTCACTTTTTATAAAGTTGAGCTTTGATCTCTTAAAACAGCATCTCGTCGCGATATTTCTGTAATATCAGCCAAAATGTTCAATATATAAACGCATTCTTTCATCGGCAAGATTGGTTTGTTTACTTTTGGTATCGATAATCTATTGAATGAAGATTATCAGCCGTTAGTGTCGCAAATGAACAAAGAGGTGGTTTGGGAAGCATACCGTAACCAGTTCTCAGGTTACGATCGTCGTTTAGCAGTGGAATACACGATTAATTACTAGGGGCTTTTCTAGGCATAAAAAAGGGGCTGAATTAGCCCCTTTTTTGTCGCTATTTTTAATGGTGCTTAGCCACGGCTGCACTCTTCGAGCAGATAAGCTAAATGGCGGTAAGGGATGCCACTATGTTCAGTTAGACCCACTTCACACATACGGTTAGCGTAATAACCCTCACTGACATCAACAGGGATCAGCTTCTTAATATTGCGCAATGCGCTGGCGTTGATCTCTGGTTTATAAAGACCTTTCTCACCTGCGTAACCACAACATTCGATACCAGCAGGACGAATGACTTGATTACAACAAGCATCGGCAATCGCGGTCATTATAGGTTCAACCTTCATGGTTCTCGCGCTACAGCCAAGGTGCAACGCTGCATGAGATTTCTTGTTAATGGTCAGTTTTGGCAATAATTTATCGTGCATAAACTGAACCAGATCCACTATCTCTACTTTTTCAGTTAGGGTTGGATCACCCGCTAACGTGCGCTTAGTA
The DNA here is from genome assembly GCF_041470405.1 of Shewanella sp. 10N.286.45.A1. NCBI lineage: Bacteria > Pseudomonadati > Pseudomonadota > Gammaproteobacteria > Alteromonadales > Shewanellaceae > Shewanella > Shewanella sp. 10N.286.45.A1. Next base: position 9,471 of record NZ_JBFRMK010000243.1, on the reverse strand, counting down.
CATGACAATGCATCAACGATAACGGGTAACTTTCCATCTTGTGTCATCGCAGACACCGCTTGGATCAGTTCAAGGCGTTTTGCATCGGCATTTTTAAAGTCTCCCTTTGACTCCCACATTTGACCACAGCACAGATCGCGGGTCTTAGGTGGTGTGATCACGTTATAGCCAGCACGCTCCAGCAGTGTGACTACAACTTCAGGCAGTGGTCGCTTATCGGTATCGACTGGTGTCGGTCCAAAAGTACGCCCGCCACATGCAGGGAAGTAAACCACGGTTTCCTGACCCGGAATTGGCGCTGATACTTTAGGTAGCTTGCCGCCTTTAGGAAAAGAAGGGTTCCAGTAAGGCACTTCACTGCTGAGCAGTCGGCCTGCTTTCATCATGGTTCCGGTGATACCGTTGCCGATTATTTTATGGATCACACCCAACATATCAAAACCAGCACTGATCACGCCATTGACGGCGCCAAAGTTATTGGCCTGAAAATCAAGAAACTTTTGCTGACCGCTACTGATGGTTGGGGTTCTTAATTTACGTACAAGCTGGCCCATTTTATTATCGACAGGGCAGGCAATAGTACACAGCTGACAGGCGGCGCAAGTGTCGATAACATCGTACTTCGCAGCGGCGCGCATGCTATCGGCTGCAAGGTGATCGCCAATTTGCTCCAGACGAGCAATTTCCCGCAAAGTTGCAATACGTTGACGAGGAGTCAGGTTGAGTGCCGATGTTGGGCAGGTCTTTTCACAGAAGCCACACTCTAAACATTTATCAACAAAGTCATCGACTACTGGGCAAGGTTTGATGTTCTTAACGTGGATTTTAGGATCATCGTTTAAGATAACCCCTGGGTTTAATATGCCCTGGGGATCAAACAGTTGCTTGATACTTTTCATTAGCTCATAAGCATCTTGACCCCACTCCATCTCAACATAAGGTGCGACGGCGCGGCCTGTACCGTGTTCGGCTTTCATTGAGCCGTCGTACTTATTGATCACCATATCGGCGATTTCATCCATAAAGGCATGGAAGTTCGCGATATCATCCTTGGTAGAGAAGGTCGGCGTGATGATGAAGTGGAAGTTACCGGCTAATGCATGACCATAGATGCAACCTTCAGGGTAGCCAAATTTGTGCATTAATGCGGTAATGTCATGGGCTGCGCCCGCTAAGTGTTCAAGCTCGAACGCCACATCTTCGATAATAACGGAGGTACCTTTAGGACGCTCTCCCGCTACGATAGGGAATAAGCCTTTACGCATTGCCCAGTATTCGCCATAAACAGCTGCATCGTCGGTAAAGCTAATCGGGCGCAGAAAATCAAACCCTTGCAGCTTGGCGATGACATCTTTGGTGTAACTATCTAAGGTAGCGGCGTCATCGGCACGAGATTCAATCAATAGGATAGCCGATAGCGGTGGCAGTTCTGATAACCAATCTGGCATACCTGGTTTGCCGGTAACCGCTTTAATCGATGGCCAATCGAGAAGTTCTGCAGCTGCGACACTTTCGCCATTGATTAGCGGAATGGCGCGAGATGCGTCTTCCATATTGTGGAATACAGCTAGCGCTGACGCTTTAAATTTAGCTTCATTGACCGTGTGGTAGGTGACTTCGTTGATGAAAGCCAATGTACCTTCCATACCGACCATTAGGTGATTGATGATATCAAACGGATCGCAAAAATCGATTAGGGCATTAATGCCGTAACCAGTAGTGTTTTTGATTGAGAATTTCTTACGAATTTTATCAGACAGCACTAAATTATGGCGTGTTTTATGTGCCAGCTCGTGTACTTGCTCGAGCATTTGTCCATGAGACTTGGAGAAGGCGACTTTAGACTTCTTGCAACCGGTGTCAAGCTCTGTGCCATCGGCAAACAGTAGCTTGGTCGAAGCGATGGTTTGGTAGCTGTTTTGTGCGGTGCCGCAACACATACCTGAGGCGTTGTTCGCAACAATACCACCAATCATGGCTGAGGCAATAGTGGCTGGATCGGGACCAATTTTACGGTTAAGTGGCGCTAATACTGCGTTGGCATCTGAGCCTATGACGGCAGAGCCTAAGGTTATCTGTTTAGCATCTTCGCTTACTTCAATCTTTCTAAAGCCATCATGGCCCAGAATAAGCAATATCCCTTCACCTAGGGCTTGGCCAGCCAGGCTGGTGCCTGCTGCGCGGAAAGTTACTGGTGCATTATGCTCACGGGCAACCACTAGAGTGCGCTTAACTTGTTCCATATTTTCGGCATGAACAACCACTTCAGGAACAATTCTGAAGTAGCTCGCATCGGTTGACCAAGCGAAGCGACGAACGTACTCATCCGTTACCGGCTTCCCACCTAGTTGCTCACGTAAATCACTGACTACAGCTTTATAATTTATCGACATGGACATATCTCTTTGCTCGTTATTATTAAGCTCAATCAGAGCCGAAATAGGCGGCTCTGATTGACTGACTATCACTTTTTAGAAGCCACCCCAAAGGAAGGCGATAGTGCCCGCAGTCATGGCGTAGGCCAAGGCGACCGGCATAGTCTTACGAATAATTTCTGATTCTCTTCCCGCCATACCCACAACGGTAGCAGCAGCAACAACGTTCATCACACACATCATGTTACCGGCGTTGGCACCAATGCCTTGCAGCGCCAGTACCATAGCTTGGTTCATGCCAATGCTGTCGGCGACGGTATACTGCAAGCCAGAGAACATCATGTTTGAGAATGTGGCGCTTCCAGAGAGAAAGGCTCCGAAAATACCCACAATAGGTGCTACCCAAGACCAAACTGCTCCCATGCTGCTAGCCAAGGTATCGGCTAGTGCAACTGGCATAGAAGCTAGTCCAGAGCTGTTGGTTCCCGAGTTTAAAAAGATCTTTACCATAGGCACTGACGCGCCTAGCGAGATAATGGTCGGGATCATTGAGCTGCAAGATACTGTGATTGATTGTTTGATAGCTTTTTTGTTCATTTTGAACAGGAAGAAACCTAAGATACACACGGCGATAAAGAACGCGCCAGGTGCATATAAAGTCTTAAATCCAGCTCCAAGCTCGGTGCCTAGTAGGCCAGTCCACTTTATGTTAAAACTCAGTAACCATGTTTTTAGTGGGGCAATAACGCGCGATAGCACTAATAAAGCGGCCATGATGATGTATGGAGTCCATGCCGCAATTTGCGAGAACTTAGCTGTAGAGGCCACCTTAGTTTCTTTTTGACCATCGTTTTCAGCAAAATCGTTCCATGGTGTTTTAGGCAGCATAATGCCTTTCTTAGCCACAGGAATAACAATTGCCATGCCAACAAGCGCACCGATAACTGAAGGGAACTCAGGACCTGCAACGAAGTTAATTATCCATGCAGGAACCGTAAATGCGAGCCCGGCAAATAGCGCAAACTTCCAAATGGCAAAACCTTCTGCAAACGATTTGTTACGTCCGAAGAAGCCTGTTAATAGAGACACCATAACGAGTGGGATGAGGGTACCTGTCACCAGATCTATGGTGATCATGTGCATAGCAATAAACTGCGCATAATCGGCAAAGCTGCCACCATGTTGAGCAATCTGCTCTGCCGCCATGTTAACGCCACCAGAAGTTAAGCCTTGCTCCATACCAAATAACACTGGTAGACCAATTGCACCGAACGATACCGAGGCCGAGTCAGCAATCAAGGCTACAACAGCTGCGGCAATCGGAGGGATCCCCAATAACACCAGCAAAGGTGCGCCGATGGCCGCTGGTGTACCGAAACCAGCACTGCCTTCAATGAATGAGCCGAACAACCAACAAATAATGATGACCTGTACACGGGCATCGGCACTGATATTGGTAAAACCTGCACGAATGGTATCCATCGCGCCTGAATATTTCAGAGTATTAAGTAGGAACACTGCACCGAAGATGATACTTAAGGGGGTCAGTGCCGCAAGCAAACCTTCAACCACAGATGCTGCAAGGAAGGTGGTGTCCATTTGCCAGACAAATACCGCAGCAAGGCCAGTCAAAACAGCTGAAATGGGCATAGCCCGTGATGCAGGCATTTTCAGCAATACTAAAAACAGCATTACGCTTATCACCGGCGTTAAACTCGCGAGTAGTTGGATTAAATTCATAGGGCCTCTTATTACCTTTTTTGTATTTAGAGTTATTTAGAGTATTTCTAGCCAATAGTGGATCGGTTGACTCGTTGGTTAGCACTGTCTACCTCAAGCACTGACCTTGGAGTCTGATGCCTGACAAACTTGCTATTTATCTTGCGGTTAATGGTATGGCTTTATAGGGGATTTTTTTATCGGTGTTTGCACCTAAGGCGACTAAGGGTTTTCACGTAGAAAAGGTAATTTGCCTATGGGGATACCGACACATAAGTCGTCCAGTGGTTTAGAGGTTTTGTGGTTTACATTAATATTTTCAGCACCTTACGTTGAAAGTGTGAGCGGTCAGTTTAATGGGGTACATGGCTTGAACTTTCAGCGGTTATTGACATGATATGGATCAACTTTGTAACGATTAACTATGGACCTTGTTAACACTGGCTGCCAAAGCGCACTTAAAAGGTGGGCTCGTGGCACTCAAACCCGGGCCAAATTTGGATGCTATTATTCTTAACAGTGTAAAGCGGGATTTGTTTGGTACTTAGGGTCTGTTGATCTTTCGAGCTTAGTTTTTGTTCGATTCTTTACCGGAAGGAATAATGTTTCCAGTGCAAGGCTTGAGCGATGACGCTTAGCCAGCTAAGTGAAGCGCTCATAACGCATTCTAGTCATAAAAGAATACAAGCAATGAAACGGATCCAAAGGACAGCATTTCTTGATCATTTTTTCTGCGTTAAAGGCTCTTTGTGGACAATGACTACACACGACATAGCCTCAGTCATGCCAAAAGGCCAATAAATTGCTGTAAAAACAACCATGAAAGAGCAACATACCCTGGCTATTAATCCAATCAGATCCCCTAAATATGTTGAAAGTCAGAGTCGCTTACAGTGTCATTCGCAAGAGAGATTATTTGGCTTTGCTTTGATCTAGCTCTGATACTGGTGGGTAATTACTGTGATTTTTAAGTTTATTAACTGTTAATATAGCCACCGTTTATGGGGGCTCCCCCTGATATAGCGGAGTATCAATTAGCGATGAATATTAATCATAAGTTACAGCTTATTACCGTACTGCCACTCATTTTATCTCTGATACTGGTGTTGTTTGTGACTCAAATGCAGTATCGAGAACTTTCTCAGCAGGTGGTTGACGTCTATCGGCAAAGCATTATTGATCACCGTAAAGAAGAGCTGAAAAACTATTTGGCTATTGCCAATGTCGCTATTAAGCACCTCCATAAAACTAACAGCGATGACAAACAAGATGTTGAGCAAGAAGTTAAATCTATGCTGGCTGAGATGCGTTTTGGTAAAAATGGTTACTTCTTTGCTTACGATCTTAATGGTAAAAGTCTGGTGTTGCCCGACCAAGAATGGCGGGTAGGTAAAAACTGGCTAGATCTGGCTGACGACAATGGGGTTCACTTTATCCAAGAGTTAATCTCAGGCGCTAGGAAAGGCGGCGGCTATCTTACCTATTTATTCAATCAGCCCTCGAATGACGGCGAATTAGGCCAGAAAATGGCCTATGCCGAAGTGTTAGGGCAGTGGCAGTGGATGTTTGGTACAGGTGTTTATATTGATGATATTAATGAAGAGGCGGCATTATTGAGCACCTCAATCAGTAGTCATATTCGTTATACCTCCCTCATGACACTAACGATAGGTATTTTGGCGGTAAGTGCAGTATTTATTGGTGGCATTTTTATGCGGGTTGGTGAGAAACGTCTCGCAAATGCTAAGCTTAGAACACTCAACGAGCGGATTTACCAAACTCAGGAAGAGGAGTGTAAACGGGTTTCTAGAGAACTGCATGATGGGGTGAGTCAAACCATTGCAGCGGCGCTATTTGCAATGGAAACTGCGCAGTTAAAACAGGAGTATGGCGACGACTCTGCCAAGGATCTGGAAAAATCGATAACACTGACGCGACAGATTATGCTTGAGATCCGTAATATCTCTCATCAGTTGCACCCTGCTATTCTTGAAGACTATGGTCTCGGTGCTGCGTTAATTGAATTGGGCAGAGAGTTCACCCTACGCACGGGGATTGAGGTCAAAGTGCAGCGGTTATCAGTACGTAAAATCCTTTCTGCTGAACTTAGCTGTGCGCTTTATCGGATTGTACAAGAGTCGCTAACCAACATTGAGCGGCACTCAGAAGCAAAGAATGTGTTGATATCGCTAGCACTTACACCGGGATGGCTGACTTTGGAGATCCACGATGATGGGAAAGGGTTTAACTATGAGTGTTTTGAGCGCAAATCGACGCCGTTTGAAGGAATAGGTTTGAGGAATATGAATGAAAGAGTGAAATTCTATAACGGTGAACTCAAGGTAGATTCAACAATTGGAAAAGGAGTGAAGCTGGTGGCCCGTATTCCTCAAAGTGAGTTACGTTATCGAGCTGATAGTGCTACTGGAGGCCTGTTATGATCCGTGTACTTCTGGTGGATGATCATCCCTTGTTTCGTGAGGGGTTACGTTATCGTTTAAGTCTAGACAGTGATATTGAGGTGTTGGCAGAAGCCGATAATGGCCAACAGGCATTGGAAATCCTCAATAAAATGCCGATTGATTTGGTGTTGACTGATATTAATATGCCACAAATGGATGGCATGTATCTGCTTGAGCTAATTAAAGAGCAGGAGCTTTCATGCAAAGTGGTGATGTTGAGCATGCATGACAACAAAGAATATATCATGGCGACCATGCGCTACGGTGCCGATGGCTATATTCTTAAGGATGTGCCCGGCAAAGAACTGATTGAAGCGATTAAAAAGGTAGCCGCTGGTAAGCGCTATTTCAGTGCTGATGTCATAAATACTTTGTCCCAGGAACTTGCCAGTGGCAAGCAAGTCCTAGTCACCCAGCGGGAGCAGTTGGTGTTAAGGTTAATATCGCTTGGGATGAATAATAAACGTATTGCACAAGAGATGGATGTGAGTGTGCGCACGGTCGAAACCCACAAGCGTAATATTAAACAAAAACTGATGATAGACAGTACGGCGGGTTTGGTGCGTTATGCTATCGACCATGGTTTGGACCGTTAAGACGATTTAGGTGATTTTTTATATAGCTGCAGTCATTAAAAACACCCGAAGTAGGGTTAAGCTTCGGGTGAAACATCATAGATTTGCCTTCTTAAGGCATGCTAATCGTTTTTTCTTAATATGAATATTCAAAATGGCAAAGCCATTCATTGCACTGAATGGTTTGTTACTATTGCCTCACTGCTAAATGACGCATGCATGCTCGGCATATTGCTTAACTTTTGGCTAACGAGCTTAGGTTAAAGCACATACTTGGCTGAAAGCTGAATGTAATTAGAATTGGCACTGTTAGTGGCAGAGATATCAGCATCATAGTTACCCACTTCAACTCCAACACTGAGTTGCTTATTGAGCTGCTTAATCAAGTTAATAGCGTAGTGGTTACGATCTGAATCGGCATTCACACCGTTAAAGTCTTCAACTTCAGCGTGGCCGTAATAAATACTAGAGCGCCAGTCTTCACTCCAGAAGTGTCGATAAGCGAGGGTATAGGCCTGGGTTGTGAGTAGATCACCACTGCCATCAGTATTGACCTTGTCGCTAGGATTGTGACCCGGAGAAATATAACGACCGCCAGCGCCCGCATTATAGGCAAAGCGGAAGTCATCTTTACCAAAGGTATAAACTTTACCGCTCACGCTATAGGCAAGCTGTGTACCATCGGCATTGCCTGCTACACCATTGTTATCGAAGGTACGTGCCAGCACGGCAACGGCTACTTGGCCAAAATCGCCTTTGTAGGTATAACGAGCCACTGCATCGGGGATGCTTTGGTTGGCATCGGTAGCGTTGGCTGGGTTTTCTAGTGCCAGTTCTAGGCCACCATTTGTGTAACGGATCTGGGTTTGGCGAATGAATACCTGACCAACATGTGCGCAGCCAAAGTCCAGTGCATCAGCAATAGAAACTAACGGCATAAAGGTTGACCAAGTCTGACCAAGTTTCCAGTTTTTGTATGAGATAAAGGCATGACGCATACGTGGGGTATAGGAGTTAGAAACCTAGGCGTTACCGCCACCGCCGTAGAAATCATATTCTAGAAATCCTGTCACTGCGCCATGGGTAAACTTTACGTTGAAGCGTGATTCTTTTGCCTGAAGGCTGGTTTGGTTGGTATCTGGCGCGCTGGTACTGGTACCAATCCAGTAGTCGCGATAAGCTTGGTCGCCATTGACATTACGCAAGTCGACTTTGAAATAGCCGCCGAAGGTTAATGCAGAGTTCTCATCGATTTGTACTTCATAGCCCGCGTAAGAAGATGCCGAAAAAAGTGCTGCCACGACTGATGCTGTTTTAGTTGTTCTATTCATCAAGATGCCTTTATCTAGGGTTGTTGTTTGCTTTGAGGAGTGAGCTAAGAGCCGCTCCGCTGCAAACTTATGGTTTGTCTGCGGCTAACCATATGGCTTTAGAAAGGATTTTTTTATCCGTATTTGCACCTAGAGGGACTAAGGGCTTACCCGTAGAAAGCGTTGTATATTCTGTAAAATATCGCCCATTTTAGAGAGTTCTAGAATAGACTTTAATAATTTTTAATAAATGAATACAGTTGATTGCGAGTTTGCTTCTGTGATGTGTTCTCTTTGGTGTTCGAGGTTAATTATGGGTGTTTAATAAGCATGATGTAGATTAAGTTTGTAGCGAATACTTGTCTGGTTTGTTACGGCCACCTGGGGCTTGGTCTAGATCTAGGTTACTAATGAGTAAAATGAATCACCGTTATCCGGTTGCTAATTATGCAGATAACTCCTTTATCTGTAGATGGTGCTTAAAAGCTAACTTTGAATGCAATTGGGTTAGTTAGCTGGTGCAGGGAGAAGCAATGCTAACGTCACCTGAAGGAGGCAAGATATTGTAAGTGAAATGACTGGCTATTGGTGTCTGAGGGTGGACTTTATTACTATTTACTCGTTTAGACTTGAGTTAATGATTAAAAATGTAAAAATAATATGCCATATTAGCTTTTAGCTAAGATGCTTCGCGGTGACATTTTATCATGTAGGCTAATGTGCGATTTTGAGATAGCCGATGTTTGCCTTAAAGGCATTTTTAAAGCTTGAGTTTTCAGGGATGAGTTTATACATTTGAGTTTTAAGGTATTGTTTCAATAGTAAACTTACTACCTAAAAGGACTTGGGGAGAAGAGATGAAAAGCCGACATAAAGCTAGCTGGCATCGAAAAAGAAAGGGAAATAGACTAGAGAAAATACTGACCCTGTTATGTCTTATTATTATCTTAGTCATGCTTGCGATATAGTCATCTTTAATAACTGATAATAGCAGCGGGTATAAGCGTGGGAGTATTTAATACCAATTGCA
>NZ_JBFRMK010000242.1:0-15013 GCF_041470405.1 Shewanella sp. 10N.286.45.A1 | reverse complement strand
TTAATGCAATTGGTATAAACTCTGTTCCAGCAGGGGAGCCATCGCAAAAAGGCTGGCTTTTCGAACGACCACACGTACAAAAGTAATACTCATCACCCTTGTTAAGGCTGACTTTTTTCGGAGCTATTGCTGCCACAATTGGGTTTGCCATTGCTATTCCTTTATGATTTTATTCGACTTGCGTTCCAATAAAATAAGCATAGGCAAAATTATGTATTTGGCGCATAAAAAAGGCTTGCTAGCATTATGCTACCAAGCCTTATGATTTCAGCTAACGCTTAAGCGTCAGATAACGAGTCAAATAATTGATTAAACTTGTCTAAACCTTCATAAATTAGCTCATCAGATATGGTTAACGCAGGTAAAAATCGGATGACATTACCGTAAAAACCACAAGCCAACAGAATAAGCCCATACTTGGCCGCATTGGCGATAATACCTTGAGTCAGCGCAGTATTAGGCTGTTCGCTATCGCCCTGGCTGACGAGCTCTATAGCGATCATCGCGCCTTGATTTCTAACTTCTGCAATCACTTTTGGATAGCGAGATTGCAACAGTGAAAGCTGCTCATTAAAGATTTGTCCTATCTGGTCTGCACGTTTTACTAGCCCCTGCTCTTTAATCACTTCAAGCACGGCAAGGGCTGCGATGCAGCCTACTGGCGAGCCACCATAAGTACCGCCAAGACCACCGGGCAGCGGCGCATCCATGATGTCACTTTTACCCACCACTGCCGCGATAGGAAATCCACCAGCGATCCCTTTAGCCATAGTGATGAGATCTGGCTCTACTGCGGCATGTTCAAAACTAAACATCTTGCCTGTGCGGCCAAAGCCAGTTTGGATCTCATCGGCAATCAGCACAATACCGTGCCTATCACACAGTGCTCGTAGCGCTTGCAAGAACTCTGCTGGTGCAGCGTAAAAGCCGCCTTCGCCCTGCACGGGTTCGACAATAATGGCTGCAACATCCGTGGGTGCTATATCCACTTTAAACAGGTTCTCGAGTGCTTTCAGCGATGCTTTCACTGATACATCGTGTAGCTCAGTTGGAAAGGGGGCGTGATAGATGTCACCGGGGAAAGGGCCAAATAAGTGTTTATAAGGGCTAATTTTTCCCGTCAATGCCATTGTCAGATTGGTTCTGCCATGAAAACCGCCGTTAAAGGCAATCACCCCACGACGCCCAGTATGAGCCCGTGCGATCTTGACGCAGTTCTCCACCGCCTCGGCGCCCGTAGTAACGAAAATAGCTTTTTTGTCACTATCGCCAGGCGCAAGTTCGGTCAATTTTTCCGCCAGTTCAACCGCTGACTCATAAGGGTTCACCATCACGCAAGTGTGGCTAAACTTATCAAGTTGCTCTTTAACCGCAGCCACCACTTTAGGGTGACTATGACCGGTATTACATACGGCGATCCCCGTACCAAAATCGATATAACGATTGCCATCAACATCCCAAAGCTCGGCGTTATCGGCTCTATCAACATATACCGGATACACATTGCCTTGACCGCGAGCGATCACCTTAACCTTTCTCTCTTGCAAGTTGATGTTTGTCATTACAAAATTCCTATTGATACTGACCGGTAGTTAACTTTCTAGACTGCCCATACATAGATACTTAACTTCCATTTTGTTAACTTTCTGGACTGCCTATACATAGGTATCTAATTTCCATGTAATTAACGATCTAAGCCACCCAACATAGATATTTAATTTCTATGTTGTTAACTATCTAGACCGCCCATATACAGATACTTAATTTCCGTGTTGTTAACTTTCTAGACCGCCCATACTGAGATATTTCATTTCCATGTAATTAACGATCTAAGCCACCCATACATAGATACTTAATTTCCATATAATCATCTAGACCATACTTAGAGCCTTCACGGCCATTACCCGATTGTTTCACGCCACCAAATGGTGCAGCGGCATTTGAGATAATACCTTCGTTGACACCAACCATGCCGTACTCTAACCCTTCACCGACACGCCAAACTCGGCCAATATCACGGGAATAAAAGTACGCTGCTAAGCCGTACTCAGTGTCATTAGCCAGTGCCAGAGCTTGTTCCTCAGTTTCGAAACTGATGATCGGGGCTACAGGCCCAAAAACCTCATTACTGGCCAGTGGCATATCATTCGTCACTCCTGTCACTATGGTAGGCTCATAAAAGTGACTACCAGCGCTACTGACCTTACCGCCACTAAGCAAACTAGCCCCTGCCGCAAGTGTGTCTTGCACCAACTTATTGACTCCAGCAACTGCCTGAGCACTGATCATCGGGCCTACGTTAACCCCTTCGGTAAAACCATCACCAACCTGTAATTCGGCAACTGCAGCGGCAAACTTATCAGTAAACTCTTGAGCGACCCCTTGCTGCACTAAAATGCGATTAGTACAAACACAAGTTTGACCAGCATTGCGATACTTTGAGATAACCGCGCCCTGCACCGCAGCATCAATATCCGCGTCATCAAACACGATGAAAGGTGCATTACCGCCAAGTTCCATTGATATTTTTTTCACACTACTAGCGGTTTGTGTCATTAATATTTTGCCCACAGCCGTAGAGCCCGTGAAGGTAAATTTGGCCACATCTGGATGCTCGGTCAGTACCTTGCCCATGCCAACCGCATCTTCACCGACCACCACATTTAGCACACCAGCAGGGACACCTGCTCGCGCTGCAAGCTCAGCCATTGCCAGCGCTGAAAGTGGTGTTAGCGGAGATGGTCGAACCACAAAAGTACAGCCAGCTGCTAATGCCGCTGCGGCTTTACGAGCAATCATGGCGTTAGGAAAGTTCCAAGGGGTGATTGATGCAACTACGCCTACTGGCTGCTTGATTACCACAATACGCTTGTCGCCTGCCGGGGCTGGGATCGTATCGCCGTATACCCGTTTACCCTCTTCTGCAAACCAGTCAATAAAGGCTGCGCCATAAGCTATCTCGCCTTTGGCTTCAGCCAGCGGCTTGCCCTGCTCTAGCGTTAAAATACGACCTAAGTCATCTTGGCTGGCTATCATTAATTCAAACCAGCGACGCATAATTGCAGCGCGCTCGTTAGCGGAGCGCTTTGACCAAGCTGGTAAAGCACGCTTAGCGGCAACGATTGCAGCTTCTGTTTCAGCAGTGCCCGCGTTAACGACCTGCGCGACAACTTGGTCATTGGCGGGGTTAATCACATCGAAGCGCTCTTGCCCTTCAATCCATTGACCATCAATGTAAGAACTCAGCTTCACTAATCCTGAATCATTCACTTGTTGCATAATCACTCCAGCGCGTCATTTCATCTAATGATGGAGCCCGTTTCTTTGGCAAAACTAAAACAGGCTTTAAAAATTAATATTGCTATTGAATCGTAAAAGTAACTCGGGTTAAATACAAAACAATAAACCTTATGTTTTACCACTGTAAAACTATATCTCGAATTGGAAGATTATAAGATGATAAAAACGGGTAGCAAAAGCTCTATCATCCCCAAAGCAGTGACTGAATATGATCTACGTTTACTGCGGATCTTTCGCACCGTTGTTGAAAATGGCGGCTTCTCTGCATCAGAAGCTGAACTTGGCGTTACTCGCTCTACCATTAGCGTACACATGTCTAATCTAGAAAGCCGTATGAAACTAAAACTGTGTAGTCGTGGCCGAGGAGGGTTTGCACTAACTGAAGATGGCCAGGCGGTTTATCATGCATGCATTGAGCTATTTGATTCACTCAATGATTTTTCAAGATTAGTTAATAACTTAGGTGAAGAGTTAAGCGGTGAACTCATTATACTTTGCGCCGATCAGCTCGATACTCGCATGCAGTTAAAGCTGGCTCAAGTGATTGAGAAAGTACACCGCACTCAACCACAACTGCACTTAGTACTCGATAACGAAGCGCTTAAGCATATCGAGAAATGTCTACTAAAAGAGAAAGCACATATCGGACTACTGCCAAGCTATCAGCAAGTTGAAGGGCTCGATTATCAGACCATTTACAATGAACCCATCTACCTTTGTTGCGGCCATTCACACCCCTTTTTCAGCCTAGAAGATGATGAGATAAGCGCCGATATGCTTGCTCAAGTTCCAGCGGTTCATCCTGGTGTTGATATTGATATTGATGGCAGGGAGCAATTAAAACGCTTAAATCTCTCCGCTAAAGCTTATCAGTTTGATACCCGTAAAACCTTAATCCTGTCAGGCTGCTATATCGGTTATCTGCCCCTTAGCTATATCCAGCACGAACTGGCGTCTAAGCAGCTAAAAATTATCCATCAACACAGCGCCAGTTATCAATTTAATCTGTCGATGGTGTGTAAGCATAATCCACGGGAAACCAGCAAAGTTGAATTGCTTAGAAGCATTTTTAACGAAGTATTTAGTCAATAGCGATGGCAATGTAGATGTAGATGTAGATGTAGATGTAGATGATAATAAAGCGCGCTGCAATGAACAGCAAAAATGACAGCAATATCAAGCACAGAGTAAGTGGGAAAAGTGCTCCCACTTACTTTGTATTTACAGATTAGCTAATCAACTGCTCAGGCACATGATAACTAATATGCTGATGGAATCTCACGATAAGGTCATCGCGTGATCTGTCTAATTCAAGCTCTGAGGTTAAACGCTTAAGGGCTTCTTCAACGCGATTCAAATAACGGCCAAGAGCGCCATCTTTTGAATCTTGTGCACCAGCCACAATGGTATAGCTCACCATCTCAACTAAGCGGTTGCCATCCCAGTGGCTAATAAACTGTTGCTCTTCGATATTAGGGTCAAAGCCAAGCATTTGCACTTCGTCAGTACCATCAACTTGATCGTACTTACTATTGCGTACCAGCGGAGTTAATCCGTTAGCCACCATAGCCACTCGATTAAGTTGCTTGGCGGCCGTTGCTTTTACAAAGGCATCTTCCAGCTTTTGATATAAAGGCGTGAAGTCATCAGCTCCTTCAGCCAATGTCGCCTGCTTTAACTTACGACTTAACGGCAGTTTTACCGTGACATAGCACAATGAGCCATGACCTTCAGGCACTGGACAACTTCTTGCCGCGTAGCGATTACTAATAGATCGCAATTTGTAACCGTAGCTCGCCTTATTACCTTTAGCCGCCGCAAACAGATCATAAGACAGATGTTGGTGATCACGGATTTTAATCGTCAGATCTTTCTCTGGTAATTGCGGTGCCAGCTTGGCAAGGAAAGCTTGAACCTTGATATGGAAGCTCGCTGAGTTTGCACGAATGTCTTCACCCGTCGCTAAGAATACGATACGGATCTTGCGCGCCTTGTAATCATCTTGGCTATGCAAGCTTTGCGCTTCATGGTATTCGGGGTTATAGAAAAAGACAATCTGTTCGGCGGTAGGGAAACAATAGGCTTCAGTATGAAAACGGACTACAGGTAACTTATCGTTGGTGATCACATGGACATTATGTAGCTCAGTCTGATCTGCAAGCTTGAAGATATTGCGGCTTAGCATTTGATAGCATGTTTTGTAATCTGGGAAATGAGCTAACAAAGCATCTGTGACTTTAATTTCTGCTGTGATGTACTGATTACTTCTAACGTCCTTGGGAATGTACACTTTTTGCTGATGGCTAAGGGACATAAATACTCCTTGAGATAAGTTAACCATGCATAATTCGATGCTAATGGTAGCGATAAACGATATTAAGAATGCTGCGATAGACCACACTTTTACCTAGTAGCAACACAATACGCCTCGAATATGATTTATTTCTTAAATTCACAATACAAATTACTTACATTTGCTATCGCCGATAAAAACAGCAAAGCTTCTTAGTGAATGATTAATGGAAGGCTAGGAGCTGAGGTTATGCTCCTGTGATGATCCAGGAGCACAAATAAAGCGATGTTTAGCGTGTTAGTTCGCTTGAAGAGGCATTAAGCCTTAGAAAAAATCGGTTTAATACCTTTGATAAAAAATTGATGCACTTCATTTAGTGGCTGATTTTTCGGCCAGATAAGGTCATATTGGATCTGCATCTGAGTTTGCATAAACTCAGGCGCTAAGATTTTGATATCTTGTACTCGCTTATGGGGTGAAGAGAGCATCGCCCAGCCAACCCCTGCTTGTACCAATTGCAACATACTCTGGTAACCATTTACACAGCACACCGAAGGCGACATTTTAGTCACTTTATAAAGAGTATCTTGCTTATCAAGCGCACTACTTAATATTTGCGTATGTGCCATTAAGTCATCATTAGTCACTTGGCGTTTTTTCGCCAGTGGATGCTTAGTGCTACAGGCTATCATTACGTCGCAATGGCCAATCGCTTGAAATTCATAGAACTGACTATTTCCTTCAAGGCTGGGAGTCAAAGCTAAATCAACCTCGCCCTCCCTAACCGAATCAAAAATGTCACTGACGCAATGACACAATACCTTAAAACGTAGGTGCGGCCATTGTTGTTGCGCTTGCTTTAGCAGCAGAGCTATCGGCTCAAAATCGACATTCTCATCAATAGCTAATGTAAAAGTCGCTGGTACTCCAGCGGAGAGTTGGTTGGCATTACGGGTAAAACGCTCAACACTATCAACCACGACCTTGGCGCCATCATAAAGGTTTAGGCCAGCCTCTGTCAGTTGCGGATACTTACCATCACGGTCAAATAAGAGCACTCCAAGCTCATCTTCTAAACGTGCAATATTACCGCTAACCGTTGCTAGGTGTTTACCTATCAATCGACCCGCGGCAGAAAATGATCCGGTATCAGCGGCTGCAATAAAACATTTGAGTAAGTCAGGTTTGATCATGGTGTTAACTCTCCAACTATTCCTATTGGAAAACCATAGGAAACCTATTAATCGATATCGAAATCATTATGGATAATAACCTTGTTTTCAGCAATCACACTATTGATACAACGAGGATACCTTTATGAAAAACTCAATTAAAACACTGGTCATAGCCATGTCTTTAGCAACGACTATGGGATTAGCACATGCTAACAACGCGCCGTCAAATCAAGTACCCGTCAATATTGATACTTGGCAGCAACAACGCCATGTAGGCCAAGCACAGATGAAAGATTTTTACCCCAATATGCTGGCGGTTAATGCACAAGACCTCTTTCAGGTTAATCATCAAAAACGAGATTATGATCTTCATGAGATCCCTTCACTCGCTCGTATATTGAATCATCCAGCCACAGGCTCTGTTGTTATCATGAATAGCAATGGTGATGTGCTACTTGAACAATATAGAAATGGTCACGACCGCAATACGACTTTTTCAGACCAGTCATCAACTAAGTCTATTGGTTATATCCTGCTCAATAAGGCGATTGCAGATGGCAAGATTAAGCTAACTGACAAAGTTGAAAAGTATATCCCAACCATAGGCAGTGGTTTTAGAGGCAGAACAGTCGGTGACGTTGCCGCTATGAATGTGAACCACTCTGTGGCAGAGCTTGCTGCTTACACCGGTGATAAAGATGCACTTGCTAACTTCGACAAAGATGAAAGCGTTATCGGTATGCAACGTAATGATGACCGCATGGAGTTACGTGAATGGATAGAATCAATTACAGCGATGGGCGACAGTAACGAATGGCAAGGTGAAATTGCCAATTACGCCACCATTAATACCAGTGTTGTTGGCTGGTTAGTCGAAGCCGCGACTGGAGAATCATTAGCGAAACAGGTGCGTGACTTATTCCACGAGGTGGGTGGTGAAAATACCATGTTCATGGGTACTGATTTTGTGGGCACGCCAGTGGTTGGCGCCTCAATGATGTCTTCAACTATCGACTTTGCACGCTACGGTCGCTTACTCATTAGCGATAAAGCCCAAGTCACTAAAGATATCAAAGATGCAGCCAAAGCAGGTCAACCCGTTCCAGCGCAGCTGACCCATATCGACAGCCACTACTACAAGTCTGCCATCATGAATGAATATGGTGTTGGTCACAGTGGCTGGGCAGGACAGTTCATTTGGGCTGACCCAGAATCTGGCACTATTATCGCCATAAACAGTATGGTTCAGTCAGAACTGCCTGCTCCTTTTGAGCACTTTAACAAGGAATATCAAGCTGTCTTTGATGTGATTAAACTGATGCGAGCAAAAGCGCAGTAGACCTTCCGGCTAAAACCCTAAGCCACCTACTTATACCAATCAGTATAAGAAGTTGATCTACTCAGAGCGTTTTTGGCAAGCTAGTTCAAGGCAGGCTAATTCAAAGTGAGTAATGACATAATGGTTATTCCCTTATGAGTTTATTCAACGTAGAAGTAGCAAGCCCAAAACACTCCTACAGGCGAGTTTTAGCGGCTCTGATCCTGCGTTAATGAACTTGAGCGTAGAATAACTATGCTCTTCATTCATCGCCTTGCTTCAAAGCCGCTAAACTCTCGCTGAGCGATCAAATCTTTATACTGATTGGTATAATATACTGACTCAATAAAAGTATCGGTTAGCGGAACTTCAACTCTCTCAACTCTAACAGCTATCGAAAACGCAAGTTCGGCCTTCGTATCCAATAAGTGTAAATATCACTATTAATACTAAGAAAAACAATGCTAAATTGTCGCTATCACCTAATTAATCAGTTAGAAAGAGTACTCAAGGAATGAATGTAAAAGTTAAAATAGTGCTAGCAAGTTTGCTATGTATGAATTTAGTTGGCTGTGAATACGTCGACAATATATTACATCCAGACGATGGTGATGAGACCGTAATTGATGAGACTTTCAAAAATGATGCGCTGCAGTTGGGCTTATCGAAAGCTATTGTGACTCAACTCTGTACGGCAACAAAGGAGATCAGTGTTAAGTGTATTAGCGTTTTGAACAGCGACAGCAACCAGAAAGAAGTCAGATTTGAATATACTTACAATAATGTGACGCAGAAAAATGATTACGCCAAAAGTACCGATGCTAGTCGTGTTATTTTTCACCTGCCAGTCGACAGCACAGCAGCCAGAATTGAATTTGAAAATAACCGCAGTTACCAATTTAATGATGGTTATGAATACACTTGGGTGGAACCCACTGATATAGAAACAGCTGCTGTTATCAATGACGCCGATGAATCACTGGCAAAATTAGTGAATAGTGCAGTTATAAAACGAGTGACTAGCTCCAAGTTAACCAATGTCTCTACCGCCTCTTTAAGCAATGATCAATATTCATTAACTGAAGCACAAGATTTAGTGAATAACGCCAGCACAGTGTTATTCCCGGTATTGGTGGTGAGCGTAACGAGCAGCGACCAAACAGAGCCTGCTGACGCATCATTTAAAGCGTTTACTGAAGGCCATAGCGCTATTTTATCTAACTTCTCTTCACCTTTATCAACCGCTATAGAGCAAAGTTGGTTCTAGAATTAACTGACAGCGGCTTGCTCCTTTAAGGCAAAGGAACAAGCTGCAGTTGTTGGCTTAACCACCAATCAACTTTTTCCACCACGGCAACGGCTCACCGCAATTAGCAACCGGTTGATAGCTTTCCCTTAAAGCAGGAACCTTGATCACATTGCCACAATCTGCTTGTTTGGCTGCGCCGCTATTACGATCAAAATAACCTTGTACCGTGCCGTCGACAGGCGCCATACGCAGGCTCAGTGGTGGGCGATTGTTTAAGAACGCTTGATAAACAGCCATCGCGCCACTACTTCCGTAAAGCCCGGTTTTACCATTATCATCACGTCCAACCCAGATAGCCGCTACGTTTCGCTCATCAAAACCTGCAAACCACGAATCTCTTGAGTCATTACTTGTACCAGTTTTCCCCGCTAGTGTTGCTCGCGGAAAAGCATTACCCAGGCGTTTAGCGGTGCCATTGTCAACCACTTGCGTCATGGCATATTTGACTAGGTAATTACTGGCAACTGGGATCGCTTGGGTTGCTGTTCGCTTAGAGGCAACCAGCGGTTGGTTATCCCCATCGAGTACCGTGGTCACGGAGTTTAAATGACGATAACGGCCGTTATCGGCTACGGTCTGAAACACCTGTGCCACCATGAGTGGCGAGCCATTCACGGCGCCTAACAACATTGACGGATACTCGGGGATTTTATCTTTCCAGCCAGCTTTATCCAAGGTTGTTGCCACACTACTAACACCAATAGCCATACCTAAATTAACGGTCGGCACGTTCATCGACTTTTTAAACGCGGTCAATAACGGTACTTGGCCGCGGAATTTCCTATCGACATTTTGCGGTGACCACGTTTTGCCTTGGCCATTTTTAAGGGTGATAGGCTCATCCTTTAAAGGCGTTGCTAAGGTGTACTTTTTCGGTTGATTGAGCGCCGTGGCGTACACAAACGGTTTAATGAGCGAGCCAATAGGTCGCCTTATCTCTACTGCACGGTTAAAGCCTTGATAACTCGGCACCTTATCACCGACCATGGCTGCAATACCCGCTGAATACTTATCGGTTAGCACCATGCCGACTTGCAAGGATTCATCATTCTTACCGAGCTGTTTAAGGGTCTGTTTCACCGCTTTCTCGGCCGCCTCCTGCGCCATAGGATCAAGTGTGGTATAGACCTTAATGCCTGATTGTTGCAGTAACGCTTCACCATATCGAGTCGACAATTCGCGCTTAACCACAGCGAAAAATGCCGGCAGTTTTTGGTGCACTGGTTTATCTGATTTTCTTAATCCTAACGGAGATTCAACCGCGGCTTCATATTGAGCCACATTCAGGTCGCCAGCTTCCATCAATAATCTCAGCACTAAATCACGACGCTTCTGTGCGCGCTCTTCATAACGCCATGGATTATAGTAGGAAGGGCCCTTAATAACGGCTACCAAAAATGCTTGCTGCGGCAGGGTTAACTCGCCTATTGGTCGACCAAAATAAAACTGTGAAGCGAGCCCCATGCCATGGACGCCACGCGCTTTGTCTTGTCCCATATAGACTTCATTTAAATAGGCTTCGAGGATCTCATCCTTTTCATAGCGAAAATCGATAATAATTGCCATCAAGGCTTCACGCAGCTTACGCGTCAGTGAACGCTCACTTGAAAGGAAGAAGTTCTTAGCGAGTTGTTGGGTCAAGGTTGAGCCGCCCTGCACTGTCCGACCAGCACTGATATTGACCATGGCCGCACGCAAGATTGCAAAAGGATTAACCCCGTGATGCTCGTAGAAACTGCGATCTTCAACCAAGATAAGCGCATCGATAATCGCTTGCGGCATCTTGTCAGCCGCCACGAATAATCTATCTTCACCATCTCCGGTAATAATTCTGTCCAGTAGTACAGGCTCTAAATGAAATACAGCAAGCTGACGTTGGTCGCTACTTCTTGCCACAGAACTGATGCCGTTAGAGTCAAAAGTGATCATCACTCTTTGTTCAGTTTGATCACCCTGAGGGTGTAAAAATGGTCGGCGCCAAAGGTCTATTTTGGTTTTTGAAGCGGAAAACTCTCCCACTTGACGCGGGTTAGCCACTTTACGATAGCCAAGTAGTTTTAACTCAGACATCAACTGACCGTGGCTAACTGCGGCTCCAGGATAAAGCGCCATTGAACGGCTAAAGACTTGTGCGGGCAGATGCCATTTTTGCCCTTCAAACTTGCGCGCTATAATTTGATCTAAATAGATCCCATAAGCGGCAACAACGACTGCTGCGATAACGCCAAGTTTCCAAGTTATCGACCAAATTTTACGTCCCCAAGCTGATTTATTTGAGGTTTTCTTATTGGCTCGTTTTTTACCGCCTTTGCCCGACGATACTCTTTTTACCGCTGGACGCTTGGTGGTTTTTTTAGTTTTGGGTTTAGGTGCCGCTTTATCTGTCATTACTGTTCCGCTGCCTAGCGCGACATCATTGTGCGCCAAAGGTCTTCTTTTTAGTAAATTTGGTGGGTTGTGTATTCGCTGGGTCATCAGGCCATAGATGTTTTGGGTAACGCCCTTTCATCTCTTTCTTTACATGATCATATGGCCCTTGCCAGAAACTCGCTAAATCCGCTGTCAATGCTAAAGGTCGCCTAGCTGGAGATAATAGCTCCATGGTAAGCACTAACTTACCATTGGCTATTTTAGGGCTCTGCTGCATACCAAAAGCCTCTTGCAGTCTTACGCTTAGACGCCCACGTTGTTGTGCATCATACTCAATTTTGGCATGTGTACCGGTGGCCATAAGCCATCTTGTTGGTAACAAAATCTCAAGATGTTGCTGGGTTGCCCAAGGCATTAAATTAAGCAGCAGAGTATAACAATCTAATTGCTGTAATTGTGCCAAACTGCGCACATCATCCAAATAGGGTTTAAGCCATTCGTTTAACTGAGCGATCAAGCTAGCATCATCCAGACTTGGCCAGTCATGTGATTTATCGAGGTCAGTGGCAATCGCCACCCGATAGCGCAACTGCTCTGTGCGTTCATCAAACTTCAGCAAACCTAGACCATTAAGCGCAACCTGTTCTACAATCGCATTTTTGATTAGCTTCTTATCCAACTGCTTAAGCGGGGTTTTGCTCAATAAGATTTGACCAACTTTTCGCTGCTCTTCTGCGAAAAAACGCCCCTTATTGTCATCCCAACCACAATACTCAATAGTATCCACTAAGCCAGAGAGTTGATCAGTAAATAATTGTACATTGAGTGTCGCGGCAAGATACACCTTGCCATTGCTTCGCCCTTCACTCTCTTGAAAGTCAGCAATCACTAACCAAGGCTGCCCAGACAAGTTATCATCGTTTGCTAATTCAACACCGCTACCGCCAGCCAACTGATAGCCACTTGCTCCACGCTGTTTAGCAATGCGATCGGGATAGGCAAAAGCTAACAGCATGGCAATATCATCACCCGCAGCGTTGCTTGCCACCATTGATAATGTGTGTGACGAACCACTACGAATGCCTAAGTTATTGAGCCACTGGCGGATCTGTTTAGCAGGCTCCGACGCTAATGCTTCTTGGAAATAGTGACTGATTTCACTGCCTTTACGACTGCGGCCTCTTGCCTCTAAAGTGCCAGCTAAAATAGCAGCTAAGATCACTAGATTGTCATCACCCTCTTGCTTTGATAAACGCTGCGCTTTAAGCAACATGTGGGCAATTCGTGGCTGGCAACCTAACTCATAAGCTGCTCGACCGTGGGCGGTAATTACCCGTTTGTCATCAACCATTTCAAGCGAATGAAGTAACTGCCAGCTTACCTCTTCATTGGCTTTTGACGGCAGGGTTAGCATGGGCAACTCATCGAGAGATTTTACCCCCCAATACGCACCATCTAACACCATCGAAATCAAGTCGGTATGCATAACCTCGGGTTCATCGGCCTTTATCAGTCGCCCATGCTCCTCTTGACTCCACAGTCGCGTACTAAAGCCGGCCATTAGGCGACCCGCTCGACCACTACGCTGAGCCGCAGAGGCCTGACTTATTCGCTTGAGCGACAACCGAGTGCCGCCAGTTCTTGGATTAAAGCTTGCTTGGCGCTTATAGCCCGAATCAATAACCTGCGTTATTCCCTCAATCGTCAAGCTCGACTCAGCAACATTGGTCGCGAGTACCACCTTACGAATGCCCGTTGCTGGCGGCGCAATAGCTTGATCCTGCGCCTTGGCCGGCAAACTGCCATATAGCGGGCAGATAACAAATACACTGGGATCTAACCGCGGCGTGAGTATGGTTTGTAACCGCCTTATCTCCCCTTGCCCCGGAAGAAAGGCTAACAGTGAGCCTTGTTGTTGGCTATTTAACGCATCGATAATCACTTTAGCCATATGATCGAGCCACAATGATTGCGTGGGAGCAGCTCGATAACCTTGCTCAACAGGAAAGCTACGCCCTTCACTACTGAGGGTGAGCGCATCAGGCATCAATTCGCTTAATGGTAAGCCTGATAAAGTGGCTGACATCGCAAGCAGTTTCAAATCTTCACGAAAGCTAGCTTGGAGCTCCAATGCCAGTGCTAACCCCAGATCTGTGGTTAGATGACGCTCATGGATCTCATCGAATATGACTAGCGCAATACCTGTCAACTCAGGATCGCTTTGGATCATCCGCGTCAGCACGCCTTCTGTCACAATCTCAAGGCGGGTTTCGCCGCTAACCTTTGACTCCCCTCTAACCCGGTAGCCAACCTCAGTCCCCAAAGAACAGCCGCGCTGCCTTGCAATAAACTGGGCCACATTTCGGGCTGCGACTCTGCGCGGCTCAAGCATTAAGATCTTACCGTCTATCTCTTCCCAATCCAACATAGCTAAGGGTAATGCGGTCGACTTGCCAGCTCCGGTAGGCGCCTCAAGTATCACTTGATTCGCTTGATTAAAAGCACTGCGAATAGGCTCTAATAAGCTGTGAATAGGTAATGAAGTTACTGGCATTGTTTTGTAGTGAGGCTCGTTATGGTGGCGTATAACGCACCATACTAAAGTAATGTTTGCCAAGCAGTGTACTCTAAAAGCGCTAACAGGCTAAACTCTCAAAGGTGTTTATCTTTATTGTGGTACCGATTGATGACTAACAGCACACGCAACATAAGTACTGCGGCGGGAAAGCGGGTTTTCCTTGGCTTCTCACTCACCACTGAACAAACCAAGCAAATTGAAGCCATTCAGCTGCAGCTTCCAGCAAATGTTAGGCTAGTACCGAGTCAAAACTTACACATGACATTGGCATTTTTAGGCTACGCCAGCAATGAGACTATCGGTGCACTTATCAATCAAATTGAAGCAATAGATAAACCGCGTTTCACTGTCGATTTAGATTGCATTGAACACTGGAAAAAGCCAAAAATTCTCTGCTTTAAAGGTACGGCGTCTGACCCAAACCTGTTATCGATGGCAAATGATGGACAAACGATTGCGCAGAAACTCAAGCTACATCAAAGCGAATACCACTATAACCCGCATATTACCCTTTCAAGAAAAGCCAAGGCTGCAGTGGACGGTATTTGTTATACCACACTGACTATAAAACCTAGTGCGTTACACCTCTTTGAATCGTTTGCTGGTAAAGATGGCGTAGAGTACCCAATATTGCACTCATGGCAATTGACATAATAATACCAATTGCATT
>NZ_JBFRMK010000241.1:0-7863 GCF_041470405.1 Shewanella sp. 10N.286.45.A1 | reverse complement strand
TAAGTGAACGGCATTAACCTCAAGGTAGCTTTTTTAGTTGCTCGCAACCATATCTATAATAAGGCTAGCGATAGATAGCTTTTAAAGTGCGCCGATGGCTTCTTTACATAGCGCAGTGATTCTATCCCAATCACCCTGCTCCATTGCATCTGTTGGCGCAATCCAACTACCGCCAATACAATCTACATTTTTAAGGGCTAAGTAGTCTTTGTAACTACTTGGAGTGATCCCACCTGTTGGGCAAAAACGGATGTCAGCGAGTGGTCCAGAGAAAGCCTTAAGTGCATTCACGCCACCTGACGCTTCTGCAGGAAAAAACTTAAAGTTGGTATAACCAAGTACCATCCCTTCCATCACTTCAGAGATACTTGCTACACCAGGTATTAATGGTGTCGTGCCAGCCATAGCAGCCTTTAGCAGATCAGTCGTTGCACCAGGGGTGATAACAAACTGCGCACCAGCATTAACAGCTTGATCTAGTTGTGCTTCATTCAAAATAGTACCCGCGCCGACTAATGCCTCCGGCACTTCTTTAGCTATTTTACTGATGGCTTCAAGCGCGCAATCAGTACGTAAAGTCACTTCCAATACGCTAATACCACCTGCAACAAGTGCTTTAGCCAATGGCACAGCATGTTCAATCTTATTGATCACCATGACAGGAACAATAGGGCTGCGATTAAAAATATCTTGTGGTTGAATTAACCAGTTATTCTCAAGCATTGCGTTACTCTTCCTTTGTCTTTAATAAATTTCATCTATGGCGCTAGTACTGCGCGCACCGGTTTCAGGACTACTTAAGCTAGCTCTTAGTGCTCCGAAGAGTTCACGTCCCATGCCATAGCTTGTCTTTTGTAGGTCGACCTTTTCAGGCGTTCTTGCCTGCAGTTCAGCTTCATCAACGAGAAGACTTAACTCACCCGTAGTAGCATTGACTCTGACCAAATCACCATTGTGGATCTTGGCAATCATGCCACCATCCAACGCTTCTGGTGTTAAGTGAATAGCTGCAGGGACTTTGCCCGATGCACCAGACATGCGGCCATCGGTAAGCAGTGCTACTTTGAAACCCCTATCTTGCAGCGTACCTAAGATAGGGGTTAGTTTATGCAGTTCAGGCATACCAATGGCTTTAGGCCCTTGGCCCTTTACAACCACTACACAGTCTTTATCTAACTCGCCCGCTTTAAAGATTGCTTCAAGCTTATTTTGATCATCGATGACTACAGCTGGAGCTTCAACGATGCGGTGCTGTTCTTGTACTGCTGAGACTTTTATAACTGCTCGGCCCAAGTTACCTTTTAGTAGCTTTAAACCACCGTTAGCTTGGAAAGGACTGTCTAAACTGGTTAACACTTCCGAGTCTAAACTTGTTTGCTGACCATCAACCCACGTCAATTCACCATCACGGATCTGTGGCTCTTGGGTGTAACGCTTCAATCCAAAGCCTGCCACAGTCTCAACATCTTCATGTAATAGCCCGCCATCAAGCAGTTCTTTAATCAAGAACGCCATGCCACCAGCAGCGTGGAAATGGTTAATGTCAGCATGCCCGTTTGGATAAACACGAGCTAGCAGTGGCACCGCATCAGATAGTTCTGAGAAATCATCCCAGTTAATGATGACACCAGCTGCGCGAGCGGCAGCAACAATGTGCATGGTCAGGTTAGTAGAACCACCGGTTGCCAATAGTGCAACAATGCCATTGACGATTGATTTTTCAGAGACTATATGTCCAATAGGTGTGTACTGCGTTCCCATTTCGGTCAAGCGGCATACCTGCTTAGCAGCCGTTTTGCTTAACACTTCACGTAATGGATCATCTGGATTGACGAAAGATGAACCTGGCAGTTGTAGCCCCATCACTTCAAGCATTAACTGATTGCTATTTGCTGTACCGTAAAAAGTACAAGTTCCTGCACTGTGGTAAGACTTTGATTCGGCATCGAGTAACGCTTCTCTGTCGACTTCACCTTGAGCATACTTTTGACGAATTCGCGCTTTCTCTTTATTAGGAATACCTGACTTCATCGGTCCAGCAGGAACGAACAACATTGGCAGATGACCAAAGCTCAGTGCGCCTATAAGCAAGCCGGGAACGATTTTGTCGCATATACCGAGTAGCAATGCACCGTCGAACATATTGTGAGACAAGCCAACCGCGGTGCCCATAGCAATGACTTCACGGCTTAACAAACTTAGCTCCATACCAGGCTGGCCTTGAGTGACGCCGTCACACATCGCTGGAACACCACCAGCAACTTGGGCAACGCTGCCAACTTCATTACAAGCTTGTTTGAGCAGATCTGGGTACTCACCATAAGGTTGATGCGCAGATAACATGTCGTTAAAAGAGGTAACGATACCGATGTTAGCTTTGGTTAGCTGCTTAATCGATGATTTATCAGCTGGATTACACGCAGCAAAACCATGGGCTAAGTTACCGCAGCTTAATGCGCTACGATGCACGCCTCTATTTTTTGCATCTTCTAAAGCCGCGAGGTACTTAGCGCGGGAATCTTTGCTTCGTTCAATAATTCTGTCTGTCACAGACTGTACAACGGTGTGCATAATTACTCCTTAAGCGCTCCAGTAAACATCGACGGGGGTTTTGTGCTGATCGAGAACTGCTCTGATCGGCATTTCACTGCTATCGTTATCTGCCAGTGCTTGTCGGTAAACATCAAGTTTCTGCTCACCAACGATATGTAAATAGATTTGACGGCTGGCAAGAATGCCAGCCTTTGAAAGCGAAATACGTGCGTGTGGTGCATTACCTGGAGTAACCGCCACACACAAGTCATCGGTTGTTAATGCATGTTCAAGTTCTTTTGCGTCAGCGCAAGGGAACCAAGAACAAGTATGTCCATCATTGCCCATACCCAGCACAACAACATCAAATGGTTTAGGAAAATGTGTTAACTGCTCTGAGGTCATAATTTGACCTTCATAAGGCGTCGAATACATATTCTTTAAGCCACAAAACTTGGCACTAGCAGCTCGGTTTTGCAGCAGGTTGTTTCTGACTAACCGCTCGTTAGAGTCACTATGATCATTATCGACCCAACGCTCATCCGCTAATGTAATGTAAACATCGTTCCAATCTATGGCTTTTTTACTTAATAATTCAAAAAGCTTCAATGGCGTCGACCCACCAGAAACAACCAAACTTGCTTTCCCTCTAGCATCAACTGCTTCTTGCAATTGATTAGCGATCCGTTCAGCTAGTTGCGCTTCAAGGGCCGCTTTATTGTCAAACGATTTAAAAACGCTTTCTTTAATCATCTTGCTCCCCTACTCGTCCCAAGAACGGCCGTCTTTAGTGATAAGTGCAACTGAAGCAACTGGGCCCCAAGTGCCGGCTGGGTAAGACTTTGGTTTCTCGTCTGTCTCTTCCCAAGCTTGGATGATGCCATCGACCCAACTCCATGCTTGTTCAACTTCATCACGACGAACAAATAATGCTTGATTCCCCAACATCGCTTCCAACAACAAACGCTCATATGCATCTGCAATACGTTCATTTTTAAAGGTATCAGAGAAACTTAAATCGAGCTTAGTGGTTTGCAAACGCTGCTTTTCGCCAAGGCCAGGAACCTTATTCAGCATCTGGATTTCAACACCTTCATGGGGCTGCAAACGAATAGTCAGCTTGTTAGGTGGTAAATTACGGTAGTTAGAGCTGTAAAGATTGTGTGGTGGGTTCTTAAAGTAAACCACAATTTCAGAACTCTTAAACGGCATACGCTTGCCACTTCTTAAATAGAAGGGAACGCCTGCCCAGCGCCAGTTATCGATATCAACGCGAAGCGCAACGAAAGTTTCAGCGTTTGACTGAACATTAGCGCCCTCTTCTTCTAGATAGCCTGGTACTGGTGCACCTTTTAGGAACCCACTTGAATATTGGCCTCGAACTGTATTTTCGTAAATATTATCCGAGTTAATTGGACGCAGTGATTTAAGCACTTTCACTTTTTCATCGCGGATATTATCGGCGTCTAAGTTAACCGGAGGATCCATAGCCACTAAGGTCAAAACTTGCAGCAGATGGTTTTGGATCATGTCACGCATCTGGCCAGCTTTATCAAAGTAACCCCAACGCCCTTCAATACCCACCTCTTCAGCGACGGTTAGCTGCACATGATCAATAGTACGATTATCCCATTTAGAAGCGAACAAAGAGTTAGCGAAACGCAGCGCCAGCAGATTCTGTACCGTCTCTTTACCTAGGTAATGGTCAATACGGTAGACTTGATTTTCATTGAAGTAAGCGGAGACTTGATCATTAATGATCTTAGAAGTGGCGAGATCTGAACCGATAGGTTTTTCTAATACAACACGAGAATCAGGGAAGATAAGATTTTGTTCATTTAGGCAACGACAGATATCGCCGAATATTGAGGGTGGCGTAGCGAAGTAACTCACCATCACTCTTTTCTCAGGCTCTAATACATCGTGAAATGCTTTATAGCCTTCAGAAACCGTAAAGTTTGTTCCTACATAATGACAGCGATCTAAAAAGCGATTTACGGTCTCTTCACATAATTCGTCTTTTACAAATGTCTTCAGTGCCGTTGTGACAAGTTGGCGATACTCCTCTTGAGTAAAGTCATCTTTAGCAACGCCCAGTACTTTGGTATCTATATTGAGTAGGTTTGCTTTATCAAGCTGATATAGAGACGGTAGTAACTTTCGCTTAGCGAGGTCACCTTTAGTACCAAATAGAACAAAATCACAAGCTTTGGCTTCTGGTGTTGTTATGCCCATAGCTTCAAAATCTCCTTTTGATCCTGTGTCCCACCATTTTTGATGAGATTCCACATGTTTGTTGTAATATAACAACAGAAATTAGTAATTGCATCTAAATTCTATAATAAACTTCAAGTCAGTCTATTAGGCAACTTGACACAATCTCTGATATGCTTTCGTGATAAAATTACTAAATTTTATCATCTTTGTACCTGTTATCTTTATAATTTTATTCAAGCTTTAATGTTTAGCCAGTGTTGTACCTGCTTAGCTTGCTAAAGCACTACAAAAATATAATAAAACTACATTACTATTGAGTGGACGTACGTATATGAATACCCTAGAAAAGGTTCAAAAAAGCCTTACCCATTTTAGTAAATCTGAACGTAAAGTTGCAGAAGTTATTCTTTCTTCACCGCAAACTGCGATTCACTCTAGTATAGCTACACTGGCCAAAATGGCTGATGTCAGCGAACCAACAGTGAACCGTTTTTGTCGTCGACTAGATACTAAAGGGTTTCCGGATTTTAAGTTACATTTAGCCCAAAGCCTAGCCAATGGTACGCCTTACGTCAGTCGCCATGTCGAAGAGGACGATAGTCCTGATTCATATACCACGAAAATATTCGAATCTTCAATGGCATCGCTTGATACAGCAAGGCAAAGCATCGATACCGCCGCGATTAATAAGGCCGTTGACGTCTTAACTCAAGCAAAGAAAATTTCTTTCTTTGGTCTTGGCGCGTCAGCGTCTGTTGCCCATGATGCGCAAAATAAATTTTTCCGCTTTAATGTTCCTGTCATCTCTTTCGACGATGTTCTTATGCAACGTATGAGTTGTATTAACAGTAATGAAGGTGATGTAGTGGTGCTTATCTCTCATACAGGCAGAACTAAATCACTCATTGATATAGCAAAACTCGCTCGAGAAAACGGCGCAGCTGTAATAGGCATCACCGCACGTAACTCTCCGCTTTCTACGGTATGTACACTGCCTGTTACGATGGAAGTCCCTGAGGACACCGATATGTACCTACCAATGGCATCACGTTTAGCACAGTTGGTTATAATAGATGTGTTAGCGACAGGATTCACACTAAGACGAGGCCCTCGTTTCCGTGAGAATTTGAAGCGAGTTAAAGAAGTATTGAAAGAATCAAGAATAGACAAAGATCCCATTCTGTAAGTGGCTTTCGACATGATTTAGGACAGTTTAGCGAACGCTCTACTGTCCTTTAGTCTAATAATGTTGCAAGGGTTCACAAAATTAAAAACTTGAGATAGATCATTTTGTTCGTAATTTTACTACATTTAAGGGTATTGTCTGTTAATATAGTGTCAGAATTTTTTAAAACTTAACGGAGTATGTCATGTTCCGCAGAACCAAAATTGTAACAACTTTGGGCCCAGCCACTGACCGTGATGACAACCTACGCCGCATTATTGCTGCCGGCGCTAACGTTGTTCGCTTAAACTTTTCTCACGGTGCACCAGAAGACCACAAAAAACGCGCAGACGATACACGAGCTATTGCAAAAGAGCTCGGTGTTCATGTTGCTGTTCTTGGTGACCTTCAAGGTCCTAAAATTCGTATTTCAACTTTTAAAGATAACAAAAAGGTACAGCTAGCTTTAGGCCAAGCATATACCTTGGATGGCGATCTTGAAAAAGGTGAAGGCGATGAGAATCAAGTGGGTATCGACTATAAAGAGTTACCAAAAGATGTCAGCCTAGGCGACATTTTGATGCTTGATGATGGTCGTGTTCAGTTGCGTGTTGAAAAAGTAGATGGTAACAAGGTTCACACTGTTGTTACTGTTGCGGGTCCTTTGTCTAATAACAAAGGGATCAACAAGCAAGGCGGTGGATTATCTGCTGCTGCATTAACTGAAAAAGATAAGCGTGACATTATCACTGCTGCTGCAATCAAAGTTGATTACCTAGCGGTTTCTTTCCCACGTAGCGGTGCAGATCTAAATTATGCTCGTGAATTAGCGCAAGAAGCGGGTAGTAATGCACTCATCGTTTCTAAAGTTGAACGTGCTGAAGCGGTTGTTTCTGACGCAGCGATGGATGATGTGATCATTGCCTCTGACGCAGTAATGGTTGCTCGTGGTGATCTAGGTGTTGAAATTGGTGACCCAGCGCTCGTAGCAGTGCAAAAGAAACTGATTAGCCGCTCTCGTCAGCTAAACAAGCCTGTCATTACGGCGACTCAAATGATGGAGTCGATGATAACAAGCCCAATGCCAACTCGTGCTGAAGTAATGGACGTTGCAAACGCCGTTCTTGATGGTACAGATGCTGTTATGCTTTCTGCAGAAACAGCCGCTGGTGACTTCCCAGAAGAAACTGTTAAAGCGATGGCTGAAGTTTGTTTAGGTGCAGAATCTCACCCAAGTGTTCAGGTATCAAAGCATAGACTTGATCAACAGTTCACAACAATTGAAGAAACGATTGCGCTTTCAACAATGTATGCAGCTAATCACCTAGACGGTGTTAAAGCAATTATTGCATTAACTGAATCAGGTGCAACACCGCAAATGATGTCTCGCATCAGTTCTGCACTGCCTATTTTTGCTATGTCTCGTCATGAAGTGACACTTGCTAAGATGGCACTTTACCGTGGTGTTCAACCAGTCTATTTTGACTCAACAGCTCATGCTCCAGAAGCCGTTGCACAAAAAGCACTTGAAACATTAGCGGCTGCGGGTTATCTACAAAGTGGTGACATGGCGATGATGACAAAAGGTGATGCAATGGAAACTGTTGGTGGTACTAACACTAGCAAGGTTGTTGTTGTAGCTTAATTTACTCGCCAGTTAAATGGCTTATAAATACCTTTGAAAAGCATGTCTGTTGATAACAGACATGCTTTTTTATTATCAGCCCTTTCGATAAAAGTGCTAATGAAGCTTTTATGCAAAACAGATCAAGCTGTCATCTCTGACGAAAGACGCCTTTTGCTCGTTTACACCGACTAAGTCCATACATTCATTACATTGACTCTATGGTCATTTAAACAAATAATCACCATGTGTTACACACGCTACCTTGCCTCCCTCATTCATATAGCCCTACATCAGCAATTTATACCTTATACCAATTGCATTA
>NZ_JBFRMK010000240.1:0-17374 GCF_041470405.1 Shewanella sp. 10N.286.45.A1 | reverse complement strand
TATTCCTTACGGTAAAGAATTCGAACAAAAACTAAGCTCGAAAGATAAACAGCCCCTAATAACTTGTAAAACTTGGCTTGCTTGTCGATCTCTATCATGTTTCGCAAATCATTTTGCATGTAGGGCTATTTCGCCAAGATAAAAGCGGTTATCATTTGCAATAGTTTGGCTGGTGCCAGTTTACGCTTTTAGGAAAGTTGTTGTTTAATTCA
The DNA here is from genome assembly GCF_041470405.1 of Shewanella sp. 10N.286.45.A1. Taxonomy (NCBI): domain Bacteria; kingdom Pseudomonadati; phylum Pseudomonadota; class Gammaproteobacteria; order Alteromonadales; family Shewanellaceae; genus Shewanella; species Shewanella sp. 10N.286.45.A1. The sequence goes on along the minus strand of NZ_JBFRMK010000240.1, from coordinate 17,162 downwards.
CGAAAATCAATGCAGATGTTCCAATCTAATTTGACACTGGCGTTATTGCTGGTGGTTTTTGTGTCGCAAATTTTTCCAACCTGTGTGGCAGCAGACATTCATAATGTTGATCAAAACATGAGCCAAACACATCACTTTGAAAACAGTTTGCCAGCTGAGCTACAACAAGACTGTTGCGATAGCGCTGTGCATGCGTGCAGCCACATGGTTGATGTCAGCGAACAAGATGAGCATAGCGATGATTTCCATACCGCTTGTCATCCGCCAGTCGAATTAGGCACAGTGGCTAAATCGACAGGTGTAGAAGATCGTACTCTGTTTGCGATTAGCTATCAAAACCGCAGCTACGCTCCACCTATTCCCCCTCCATATTGTTAATCCCTGTTTCGTTTAATTGAATTATTTTTGAGTGATTAGACTAGCGAATACGCTGGATCTTAGGCATTTCTACATCCGTTACGGTTAGTTACTGTCAGTTATTGCCAGTTATTGCCAGTTATTGCCAGTTATTGAATGTATTGCCGATTTACGATCCTATTTACATGCAAAGTCTAAGCTCGGATCAATGAGTCAAAGCATTGTTTATATTCCAGTTTTTTACTGCGATTAAAACAAGCAAAGGCTTAACTAACAGGAGTTTCATCTCGTGATAAGAGATAAAAATATCTTCTTGGTGGCGTGCCAGCGGGCATTGATCACCGTGGTTATCTGTTTGACCGCATTGTATTGCGCCAAGAGTATAGCTGCAGAAAAAGCACAATTAGCCTCATCACAGCAGCAAGATTCGGCATCCACAACGGATGCTGGTATCAGCTTACCTTGGGCATTAGAGCAAGCACTGCTTAACAATATTGCGCTTAAATCATTTCCTTATTCGCTACGCGCAAGTGAAGCATTAACTTTGCAAGCTGGTATTACTCCTAACCCTGAGCTATCGGTGAGTGTGGAAAACATTCTCGGTACCGGAGATATGCAGGGGGTTGATAACGCTGAAATCAAATTGGTGCTGAGCCAATTGATTGAACTGGGGGATAAACGTCAGCACCGCATTGATTACGCCCAAGCAGGCCAAAAACAGCAGTTAAGCGATTATGAGTCCACCCGCTTACAGGTGCTAGCGCAAACCACTGAGCGCTATTATCAGCTGCTGCGTTTACAAGCTATGCAAACTTGGATCGACAGACGTATCGAGCTGGAACAAGCCTCGTTAGCTGCGATTAAAACCCGTGCAAGCGCAGGTGCGGTGATCCAAGCCGATGTCAGTAAAATGCAGCTACGTCTCATTCGCTCAAAGGTGTTAAAGCAGCGTATTGATGGCGATTTTAATGTTGCTAAACAAAAGCTGGCTGCCATGTGGTCAAGTGAAGTTAAGTTTACGGCAGCTAACGATGAGCTAGTACCACTTCAGGTGTTGCCAACAGCTGCAAGTGTGCTCAATGCCATTGAAACTGCGCCGCAGTATCTGCAACTACTCAGTGTTGAACGTATGCTGATTGCCAAGCGTCGAATGGAAGAGTCTAAAGCTAAGGCCGACATTACCCTAGGGGTTGGCGTGAAAAGCTATGAAGGCTTTGATGACGGTGCATTGATGTTTAATTTTTCAATGCCACTGCAATTTTCTAATCCAAATCAAGGCAATATTCTTGCAGCTAAGGCACAAGAAGATAAAGCCCACGAACAACAACGCTTTGCCCGTGAACAACTGAAGCTGACCTTGTTAGAGCTGCACCAATCAATGCTCAACAATGCTAAACAAGCGCAGTTGTTAAAAGCACAAGTGTTACCGCTAGCCGAACAACTACAACAACATACTCAATCTGCTTACCAAACAGGTCAAGCTAATGTGCTGCAACTTGCCGATGCACAATCAGAACTTTTCAGCGTTGAACGCGAACTGATTGAAGCCAAAACGGCAGTATATATGGCATTGCTTGCCATTGAGCGCATTACTGGACAGTCAATGACTGTCGCTAACACCAACATAAAGCCTGTTGTGGCAATGGAAAATCGATAATGAAACTTAATTTTAATTTTTTACCTGCACAACTGGCAGCCACTCTTTTATCTTTCTCCTTATTGGCTGCTGGCACGTTAGCACCTGTTAGTGTGGCAAATGCCAGTAGCGATCACGGACATGGTCACGAGGAAGAGGAGGAGCACCAAGAGGAGGGGCCACACGGCGGCCGACTGTTAGAGCATGAAGATTTCTCACTAGAGATCACTGTGGCAGAATCTGGGATCCCACCAGAGATGCGTATATACGCTTTTTATAAAGGTGAGCCGGTCAACCCTAATGAAGTCAAGCTCTCAGTGACTTTAGCTCGCTTAGGCGGTGCCATCGATAAGGTTAGTTTTGCCGCTGAGGAGCAATATCTGGTCAGCCAAACCAGTGTACGCGAACCACACTCATTTGATGTTGAGGTTCACGCTGGATTTAAAGAACATGATTATGATTGGCACTATGAAAACCACACCGGCCGAGTAAAGATTAATGATCGCTTACTGGCATTATCGGGTGTTGAAACCGCTAAAAGCGGCTCACAAGAGCTGCATTTTGTCGACAGATTGTTCGGCGTGGTGAGTGCTATAACTGACCAGCAGTTTAGTGTGTCAGCACCTTATACTGGGGTTATCGAGCAGCTGAATGTGACTGTCGGTGACAGTGTAGAGAAAGGCCAAGTGATCGCCACGGTAAGAAACTCATCAACCTTACAGCGTTATACCGTTAAAAGCCCTGCAAAAGGTCAAGTCACAGAGCAGATGCTGTCGGTAGGTGATAGCACTTTTAACCAAGCGCTGTTGCGAGTCAGCGACCTGTCAAAAGTGTGGATTGATATGTCAGCGTTTCCAAAAAACTTAGCCAGAGTAACGCTCGGTCAAAAGGTGACTATTGGTGATGATGACCACGGCAATAGCGATGAAACCCACAGCGAAGGTAAAGCCATTAGCACTATCAGCTACATTGCGCCTGTCATGACTGGCGGTCATATTGCCCGAGTACGCGCCGTTATTGCGAACCCTGACGGCCACTGGCGTCCTGGTATGCATGTGCAAGCTAACATCGAAACGCGTTCAAAAAAGGTTGCTCTCGCGGTTCGTGCGGATGCACTACAAACCTTTAATGACAAGCCTACCGTTTTTGTTAAACACGGTAATATCTTTGAGGCGCGCATGCTAACACTAGGCGAATCAGATGGTGAGTTTGTTGAAGTGCTAGAAGGGCTTGAGCCAAACGCTGAGTACGTGACTGAAAACAGCTACCTGCTTAAAGCTGACATCATGAAAAACGCTGCTAAGCACGTACACTAAGGACGAAACCATATGGATACTATTATCTCATTCGCCCTTAAACGGCGATTATTGGTACTAGCGATTACACTGCTCATTGCGCTATTAGGGGTTTATAACACTCTAAAACTGCCTATTGATGCAGTGCCAGACATTACCAATGTGCAAGTACAGATCAATACCGCAATTGCTGGCTATTCACCACTTGAGTCGGAGCAAAGACTGACCTATGTAATAGAAAATGCGATGGCGGGGATCCCAAGCCTCGATTATACCCGCTCAATCTCGCGTTATGGCTTGTCACAAGTGACCGTCATTTTCGAAGAGGGCACTGATATCTACTGGGCGCGTCAGCAGATAAGTGAACGCTTACAAGGCGTTCGCAGTGAGCTACCTGCAGAAGCCGAACCTGCGCTTGGCCCTGTTAGTAGTGGTTTAGGCGAAGTATTTACTTACTCCATTCGCGCCCTTGATGGTGCGGTAAAAGAAGATGGCACGCCTTATAACGCTGAAGATCTGCGTACGATTCAAGACTGGATCATCCGCCCGCAGCTGGTAAAAGTGAAAGGCGTTACAGAAATTAATAGCTTGGGTGGTTATGAGCGCGAATATCAAGTCGCGCCAGTGCCAGCAAAGTTATTGGCATTTAAGGTGACTGTTGATGATGTCATTAGTGCACTTGAACTCAATAACCGCAATGCAGGTGCCGGTTATATCGAGCGCAGCGGCGAGCAATGGTTAGTCCGCTCTCCAGGGCAGCTGAAAGACCTTGAGTCAATTCGCCAAGTCGTGATCACTAAACGTGATGACGCACCTGTGCGAATCGGCGATGTTGCCGACGTGTTTTACGGTAAGCAGTTGCGTACCGGCGCCGCCAGTCAAAACGGCGAAGAGACCGTGCTGGGTACCGCGTTTATGTTACTGGGTGAGAACAGCCGCGTAGTGGCCAAAGAGGTCGGAGAGAAACTCCAGCTCGTCAATGCAAGTTTGCCTGAGGGTATAGTGGCAGAAGCGGTGTACGACCGCACAACCTTGGTCGACAAAGCAATTGAAACGGTACAGAAAAACCTATTTGAAGGCGCTGTGCTGGTTATCGTGGTGCTGTTTGCGCTGCTGGGTAATTTTCGCGCCGCACTGATTGCGGCGCTAGTTATCCCTTTGAGTATGTTATTTGCCATTACTGGGATGACCGCCAATCGCGTATCAGGCAACTTGATGAGCCTTGGTGCAATTGATTTCGGTATTATTGTCGATGGTGCAGTGATCATTGTCGAAAATGCCCTGCGCCGCTTAGGCATGGCGCAACATCAATACGGTCGCTTACTGGTACTTGAAGAGCGCATTAAAGTGGTTGCTGATGCGACCAAAGAGGTGTTTCGCCCGGCAGTGTTTGGTGTACTGATCATTATGTTGGTCTACTTGCCGATATTTGCATTGAGCGGCGTCGAAGGCAAAATGTTCCACCCAATGGCTTTCACCGTTGTAGCGGCTCTGATCGGTGCCTTACTGTTTTCGGTCACCTTTGTACCTGCGGCCATCGCGCTGTTTGTAAAAGGCAAAGTGAACGAGAAAGAAAACTGGCTGATGGCTGGTGCACGTAAAGCCTATGAGCCAGTGCTGTTTTTCTCGCTTAAACGTCCTTTTATTATCATTGCAGGCGCTATCGTGCTGATGGTGGTGACCAGTGTTCAGCTGAGTCGTTTAGGTTCTGAATTTTTGCCAAAACTCGATGAAGGGGATATCGCCATGCATGCCATGCGGATCACCGGTACTGGGCTTGAACAATCGATTGAGATGCAGAAAAAGCTTGAAGTAGTGATTAGTGAGCTTGATGAAGTTGAGCGGGTATTTTCAAAGGTGGGAACACCAGAAGTGGCAACCGACCCTATGCCGCCAAGTGTTGCCGATACCATCTTAATCATCAAACCACGGTCGCAGTGGGCTGATCCGACTAAGACCAAAGCGCAGTTTGTTGATGAACTTCGTGAGCATGTTGAGCAAGTGCCGGGTAATAACTATGAGCTTACCCAGCCGATTGAAATGCGCTTTAACGAGTTAATCGCCGGTGTGCGCGCCGATGTGGCATTAAGGATCTATGGCGATGACCTCGATACCTTAAAAGAGGCGGGTGACCGCGCTGTTGGATTGTTCCAAGGTATAGACGGCGCAACTGATGTACGTGTTGAGCAGATGTCTGGTCTGCCAATGTTATCGGTCGAGCCTAACCGCGATCATTTAGCCTTGTTGGGGCTGACGATTGTTGACGTGCAACAAGCGCTACAAACAGCAGTTTCGGGCATACCAGTCGGCCTTATCTATGAAGGTGATAGACGTTTTAAGCTGGTAGTGAGAATGGCGGATGAGATCAGTCAAGATCTCGACAAGCTAGCCAATATCCCTATAGCACTGTCAAGCGAGCTTAACCCCGATCTCAGCTATGTGCCTTTGGGCGAAGTGGCTGAGCTGCACTTTAGAGTCGGCCCTAACCAAATCAACCGTCAAAGTGGTAAACGCCATGTAGTGGTAACAGCCAACGTTGATGGACGGGATTTAGGCTCGTTTATACAAGACACTAAAAAAGTGATGGCGGATGAGCTCGCGCTACCTAGTGGCTACTGGAGTGAATATGGCGGCACTTTTGAGCAGCTAGAATCTGCATCGAATCGCTTAATGATTTTAGTACCATTAACACTTCTGCTTATATTTGGTCTGTTATATAGCGCCTTTGGCTCAGTGCGTGACTCGCTCATCATCTTTAGTGGCGTACCTTTAGCGCTTACAGGCGGTGTATTGGCTTTAGTATTGCGTGATATGCCATTGTCGATCTCAGCAGCGATAGGTTTTATTGCACTATCAGGCATTGCGGTGCTAAATGGCGTGGTGATGCTGAGCTTTATTAAAGAGCTTAAACTGCAGGGGCTAGAGCTTATTGAGGCGATTAAGCAGGGTGCAAGCCAACGTTTACGCCCTGTGATGATGACGGCATTAGTGGCAAGTCTTGGCTTTGTGCCGATGGCGCTTAATGTCGGAACCGGTGCAGAAGTACAGCGACCGCTGGCCACAGTCGTGATAGGCGGTATTATCTCGTCGACGTTACTGACGTTAGTGATTTTGCCAGTGCTTTACTCATTGGTTTATCGCTTTAGCCGTAAACAGAGTTCTGCAACGAGTTAAGCTGTAGCAAGCAGCAATTTTGTTAATGATAGATACGATAAAGGCTAAGCCTTTATCGTATCTTTTTTACTTTGATAAGTTGGTATTATTCATACTCTTGCTGCTGCGGTATGTTATCCGCAATCTCGTGCCAAGGTGCTTTACTACCGACAAAGATATGACGAGATGGAGTCACTTTGGGATCGGTGTCTAATGTACCTAAAGGAAAACCGAGGACCTCGGGTTTTGCATCAAACTTTGTGTATAGACTGGAGCCACATTCAGAACAAAAACCTTTATGTTCACCCGGTGATGATTCATAGAATTTAATGAACTGCTGACCTTGAATCGTACGCCAGTCAGCGGTATTTATTTGAGCTCGAGTTCTAAATGCTGCGCCATGTAGTTTACTGCAATGGCAATTTAATACATCTTTAAGTTTGCCATCAATTTCATATTTAACTCTGTTGCACAAACAACTTCCTTTGTTTATCACAATATTCTCCGTGAGCTATGTACTTCTTGTAATCGAACCTAATGAGTTCAGAGTATTAACTATTTTGTTGTGACTTAAGTGCTAGAACTGATTCAAATTGGGTTTATCTCAATTGAAAAGGTAAAATAAGTCACTTTTTAGTCCAACCAAAATGGAGGGGCATATCTAAAATAGCCCGGCGCAAACGAACCTGATCACGCTAATTGCACCGCTAAGAATTGTTACTCGTTACTGCAACATAAAACTGAGAGCGGGGCAATTGATAATTTGTTCTCCGAATATCGGTGAGTTAACCAATCTGAATGCTGCCTTAGCAGTAAAGTCATTTTAACTAGCTCCTGCAGGACATCAATAACCCGGTCTCTAAAAGCAGAGGGTTTCATTTTACCAGCGTCATCAAACTCTTGGTGAGCTTTGGGGATTGAGGATTGGTTTGGAATAGTGAACATACGCATCCAACGGCCTAGTATGCGCATATTATTTACCACATTAAAAGACTGCGAACCGCCGCTAATTTGCATTAGAGCCAAAGTTTTACCTTGTGTAGGTCGAATTGAACCTGTAGATAACGGTAACCAATCGATTTGATTCTTAAAAACACCTGTAAAATTGCCATGAACTTCTGGAGAGCACCACACCATGGCTTCAGACCAAATTGCTAACTCCCTTAATTTGATTACGCGTGAGTTATTTGTGCTCGCGGAGTCAAATACTGGCAATTGTTCAGGATTGAATATTCTAACTTCAGCGCCGATAGATTGCAGCAGTGTCATTGCTTCTACCGCCAACATTTTACTGATTGAACCATTTCGAATTGATCCATAGAGTATGAGTACTCTTGGCGAGTGGTTTAGCGTTTCTGTACTTTTCGGTTGTCCGATGAAGTCTTTGAGTGAAGCTCCACTTATTGGCGCTATATTATTCATACTTATCCTTGTATCGTTGGTGATATTGAAATAAAAGTAATTTGTCTGATCTAACGGGGCTAGGGACCTTTCTGTTACGAGTGATCTTTGGCCGTGAGTTTTTATAAAGGCATGATAATAACGATTATAACTACAAATATCCACGTTTCTGGAATTATGGAAATAAAATTTAATACTTTTGTTGCCATTCAAACTGACTACCTTGGCTTATTTGAGACTTTTATATTGATTACTGAGCGGGTCATAGTGGTAACCGATTTCGGCAAGCTTAGAGTCTAGCAATTGCTTATCAATATCCATCTCATAAAAAAGCGCGGCTTGGTCGTTGCAGGTCAATCTGAGTTTTTCGTTAACGATCCCAAGCAATGTTGCAGAGCTAAGCTGTTCCAGATGAGTGATGTCCATCAGAGTTAACCTCAATATGAGAGAGGCTTTAAATATGGTTTTTGAGGCAAAAAAAAGCAAGCCTAAATGAGGCTTGCCAAAGGTGATACAGGTGAGGAACAGATTACATTATGTCGAGGTAAGCTTAAGTGTTTCTTAATTAACGTAAGTTTTCCCCACGATTAATTGCAATTAATCTGTCCAAAATATGCTCGCCATCCATACGAATACCGTTGTGCTCATATTCAGAGGTTAACCAGTACTTTAAGTTGCCCACTTTCGCTGCGGTTTCTAAGCTATAACGCATCTCAACAAACATATCTTCGCTATATATCGCTGCGGCAACAGGCACCTTGTTCTCTGCTAAGTTTGTTGGTTGATATAGCATCGGCCAATCGCTTTTTTCAGCTAGCATAGCCGCAGCCTCATTTAACGGCTTAAGGTTATTGAACTGCTCAAACATCCACGGGTAGATCATCTCTCCGGTGAATAGAAATGGCTTATCGGCGCTGTAATTAAACTGCGGATACTGCTGTCTTACTCGATGAGCTGACCAGTTTGACGCGCTTTGCTGGCAATAAATAGACTCATGCAGTAAGGCAAAAATGGGGTTGGTGTTGTAATCGAGTAACTGGCAGAAATGTGCCAAAAATAGCGGGTTGACTATGGTACCGCTTGCTGTGGTGATTAGCGCATGTTCCAACAGATAATAGACGCTCTCTGGACCTTGCTCCATGCCTATGTTTATGCCGAGCAGTTGTAACATCTCAACGGTAAGTTGCTCGCCAGTGGCCAGTCTTACCTCGTTATCGCTAATATGTTGTGCTAGTGCTTTAACCAACTCTTGCGCATCAGTAAAACGGCTGAAAAAGTCATTATTCTTAGCGATAACTCGCTGGTATGTGGCTTGGTAGACTTCATCGGCACTGCGGTTTAGCGACGGAATACCGCCAGTAATATAAGCTTCTTCAACGCCGTTAGGTGCATCATTAAGGTATTTTAAAACACAAAATCCACCAAAGCTTTGCCCTAGAATAGACCACTTATCATCACCAACCAATTGCTGACGAATAGACTCGGCATCGCGGATAATATTGTCGGCGCGAAAGTGGCTCAAGTATTGACTTTGCTGCGCTGAATTTAAATGCGACAGGCTAGCAGAGCTTACAGGTGTCGATAGCCCGGTACCGCGCTGATCGAGCAGCAACACTCTAAATTCTTGCAGTGCTCGTTTTATCCAGCCTCCAGTAGCGGCGGGCCTGACCGCACCAAAGCCGGGACCACCTTGAAAAAACACTATAAAAGGCAACTGCTTATCTTGGTTTTCAGGGCTAACCAGTTCACGGGCAAAAACATTAATACTTTCACCATTAGGCTGCTGATAATCAAGGGGCAGGGTGAAAGTATGTTTATGGGCAACCATGCCTGCAAAGGTGAGTTGTGGGATCATGTTGTTCGCCTTATTTGTTGTTAACTATTATAGGGGCAATGAGGCTGAAGATTGTATACCGAAATCGGACAGTCGTGCTGTAAATTTCTAGTAAAGAGTTAATTGTACGGAGCATGAGGTTTTTAAAAAATCCTTTTGCAGCAATTATTTGTCGGTGATAGAGTGACTTGAATAATTAGACAGCCTTGTTAGTTATGGTATTGCTGTTGAATAAGCTGTTAGAGATTGACTATGAAATTTCACTATCTACCCATTTATGCTTTATCAATAGCATTATGTGTATCATTTTACCTAGGTTATTTGCCTCCAATCGTCTCCTTAATATTCATTATAGCGAGCTTATTAACATATTTAATCTACGCAAAAGATAAAAGGGCTGCTCAGAAAAATGAATGGCGAGTTTCTGAAAGTACACTCCATATATATTCATTATGTTTTGGTTGGCCAGGCGCTATAGTTGCACAGCAAAAACTTCGACATAAAAGTAAGAAGCAAAGTTTTCGGTTAACGTTCATGTTTACAGTCTTAATTAACATCGCATTTGTTGTTGGGATGCATACCAATGAAGGTTCTACTTTATTGAAAAAATATACTAGCGAGTTGAAAGTATATGTGACTAAAAGCGTTGATAATCATCATGTTAGTAAAGCGGTATCGTTTCTATTAAGTGCTCACAATGAAAATTATCTCTACTACGAAAGCCCTACGCGTTACATACGGGAAGGCTAATGTTCGCTAAATAGGCCTATTATTAATGGCTAGTTGTAAATTTGATGTACTGAAATTGAAAAGCGGCGAGTTTCAGTCATATCGGCAGATACGCTGACCGAAGGGTATAGAAACCACTTTGGGCTGAAGTTAACTTGTTACTGCTCTAAAATCCGCTGAGCGCATTTAGATTCCCCAAGTTCTGCCCGCGGCTTAAAGAGTATTACGAACTTTTCGGCGTTTTGCTTGCTGCCTAAACAGCTTTTGGTTATCGCCCTGATGATTTGCACTTGAGCAAAGCTCTCATTCGTTAAACAATATTGCTGACTCATCCGAGTAACATCTACTTGCCAACTGACCAGGCTCTATCGCTCTTAGTCTGACTGTATCTTTGCTTAATACCCAGTGTTTATCCGTTATCCATTGCTGAATATAGCTCAAGTTCCTGCTTTGGTTAGCTCTCGTGGTTGTTAATAAACATGAGGGTCGCTATGCTATTGATTAATAATGGCTGCCATCTAATTAATCGGTACGGAATTAGAAAGTATGGAATGAAAGGCCGTTAATAACTTCAGCAAAATCTGTTTCATTATAAGGAAAATAACGTGCAGACTATCAATCAATACCGCAGCAACTTTAACGTGCTGTTGGCGTTAATATTTTCACTCATTTTCGTCACAGCTTGCAATAGCAACGATGATACGGAAATACAATCAGATTTCTTACTCGAAAAAGACTTTGCGAATAATAGTCGCTTGCGTGCCAACCCTGAACAGGGGGTCGTGGCCTTATTCCTTGAGCCAGCCACGACAACTACAGCGGATGACTCCAATGATGAATCAGGTACTGATCTCATACCTTACCAATATTCGCGTAGCCTCAATCATACATTTTGCTATGAAGATGGTAACAGCGATTCAAATCACTCTATGGTACTTAACAATAGCAATGGCGAAGAAGTGCTTAGCATGTCAGCCAATGACGAGTGCGTATCGGCAATAGTGCCAGCTGGGGAATTTCAGCTGGTACTGATCCACGGTGAACATGTTGAAAGTACAGATCTAACCTTCTTAGTGACGCAGCCTAATAGTGGTTCCTTGTCTGAAATAAAGAGTACCAACTATTCTATTGTTTCCAGACTAATGAGTCACATAGGTAATCTGTTGATAAGCTCTGCTCATGCTGAGACTACAGATGATAATGTGACCACGCTTATTTCTACTAACGCCTGTAAAAATTGCGATTTATCAGATGCAAATTTGGATAATGCAACACTCACATTTGCTGATCTTTCTGGCGCTGATTTAACTGATGCCATATTAACCAATGTTGATCTTTTCGAATCAACGCTCACAGGAACCAACTTTAGTGGCGCCGATATGAGCAAGGGTGACTTTCGTGGGTCGGAAATGACGTATGCTGATCTCAGTGATGCCAACCTAAGTGGAGCTTATTTTTCAAGCGCGCAATTATCCCCAGCTGACCTTCATAATGCGACGATCACGGATACAGATTTTGATAACGCCAATCTTGTTGGTGCGACCTGGACTGACGGAGGCATTTGCGATATCACCTCTGTTGGATTTTGTAATTCAACAGCCGTTGCCGAGTCCGACTCGTGCGATTCTGTTAAGCAAGATGTTACCGATGATGGTAGCACCGTTTATAAATGTTTATTGCCAGCCGTTGATAAGGAAGTTTGTACCACCGAGTATGCTGGTGTTGATGGCGGCACACCAATAACAAGCTGCGAAGCCATTGATACTTCAGAGCTGGTTACGTCGGTCAATCTTGTCGATATCTTCAGTCAAGTTAGCTCATCTTTTGATACCACACTGGACAATGACACTCCGATGGCAATTTTAGCTTGGGGTGGAGAAGGCGGTATAGGTTCTAATGGCGGGCTTTGGACCTCTGGTGGCGATGGCGGCGAAGCAGGTTTTGCATCAACTGTCACGACGCTATCTCATTTCCTAGACAGTTATGGGCAAACTTCATTCAATTTCTTCCTCGGTGAAAATGGCACACTAAGTAATATCTATGGTGATGGAGGCTCTTCGACACTGGTCATGATTGCAGATAGCAGCCCAGCTTCACTTGAGGACGATGTGATACTTATTGCTGGCGGTGGCGGTGGCGGTGACTCATCTGGTTGGATTAACGATGGTACAGATGGCGCCAATGGTGGCATTGCGGCCTCATCAATCATAGGTCAAGGAACGATTGGTGTCGGACAAGGCTTTGACAGTGGAGCCGATGGTGGCAGCACAGATGAATGGGGAGATGGAGGAAGTGGCGCTGGTGGCGGTAAAGATGGCATTGGTGGTCAAGGCGGGCAAGGTTTTTTAGGGCTGAACAGTGAATGGGTAAATGGTGACCCTGGGGTCGGCTCGAACGGCAGAGGCGGTAATGCCGATGATAGCTTTAGCGGTGCTGGCGGTGGCGGCGGTGGTGGTGGCTATGGTGGCGGTGGTGCTGGCGATGATGGAGCAGGAGCTGGTGGCGGAAGCTGGTCGATTATCCCAACGACTACCTGTAATAGCGCTCCGACTAAAGAGACTGCACCTTCAACGCCTGGCGCATCTGGTGATGACTTTGGCAGTAAAAATGGTGCTGTTGAAGTTTGGATATTTCCAAAAGGCTGCTAGTCACAGATAAAACTCACTGATAACAGGGTGTTTATTCAGTAATCTGGTTAGCTCGATTTGGATTCGAGCTAACCTAATTTAATAAGTGCCTGTATCTGTTTTTATTCAGCTACCAAATTGTGACTAATCTTAGTAATCACTGCTGGACCCCAGGTAAAACCTACAATAGACTGTTTTATAAGAGATTTATAAATAGTTTCAATAAAATATATAGACAGCCATCGTTAATTTTTACTGTTATTTGAGTCAAGGTTGCCAACATTGCAGAGTGAATTCACTGCTAAATTGCCTTTGATGTCTTGTTTGATTAAATGAGTTTATATAACCCTAGATAGTCACTTTCATATCGTGTTGCTCTAAACACCGCTGAACCAAAGTTATACTCCCAAGTAATGTCATGGTTGCTGTCATATTCAAAAAAACGGCCTTCAGTACCTTCGCAAACGAGAGTATTACCATTGCTTAACCGTTGAGCACCTGAAATACGTTCTGCATAAAATTCGCCAGATACACCTTCCTGATAACTATTGAGAATTTCACCGGCGGAGCAATCGTTTTCTGTAGCACAAAACTCATCCACCGAAGAGTAATTACCTTCCGGTCTGTTAGTGCCATTATTAAACACCAGAATATTTCCTGCGCCCGCTAAACCCTCATCAATCCATTGCGCGTCGTGCTGCACAAATAACGTTTGCTCACCCGTACCATTATAAGCCGCAGGGTTTCCTACTCTAGAGACAATACCCTTATTCTCATTGTTATGATCTATCACCCAGTATTCATTAAAGTTATGCACACTTAGTAGTATTTGGTTAGTGTTAACGTTGTAGTCAACCGAGTTTATATGAGTCCAGTCTGAGGAGCCTGAACCGTTAAAGTAGTTCAGATTAACCTTGTCACTGTGCGCTGCTAAATCTGATACATAGGTAGCGCTTATCGTGTCATCTACATCTTGCACAATATGATCCCAAACACTCCATCGCCAAACTATTTCGCCATCAGCACATGGGTTATCTGCACTAGTCCGACAAATTTCATAAACTGCATCAGCCCATAATGATGCCGCAGCGACTTGGGTTCGGCCTAATGCTAGAGCTTGTTCAGCGGTTTTAGCTTCCCAAACAATGGCTAGAATATTGCCATTGGGTAGTAGCTCTACATCGTGGTGACTTAAGTAGCTGTTGGTTGAGAGAGTTGTGCTCCATACTTGGTTGCTTTCCCAGTCGAGTATTTCGATAATACCGGCAGTCCCGCCCACTTGCTCAGCAAAAACGGTGTCGATGTTATCGCTAACACCTGAGCGCAATAATGTACCGTCCTCTAATAGGTAAACTGATAACCCCGGACGATAGTCACTTTGCCAGCTTTGAACGGTATCACCGAATTCATTGATAAGATAAGTGTCAGTAGCTTGCAACGGTGAGAACAAGGTATATTGTTGGCTATCACTATTTGTGGAGTCTAAATCTCGAACACAACGAGTTTTATTGTTGTTGCGTAAGATATCGCCTTGAGGTCCTTTATAATAAAATACGCCGTTTACGCCTGTTGCAGATGCAGCCCCTTTTTCACTCGCTACATTCAATTTGTCATTACTTCGTTGTGAACCTGCCCCATGTACATCCAATATAGCGCCTTGCATATAGCCTAATGCGCGACCGAATGAAACGTAAGCTGCGTTACTACCGTCATCACTATTATCGACATGAGTTGTTGAGCTCCAGTAATAGCCCCAATCTGTCATAGCCTCTTCATTTTCAATCGAAGTGCTATTAAATATACCGTTGATAGCAGCTTGCTTATGGGTATCTGGTGATACTGAGTAATCAACAATACTTTGTAGCTCTTTGGCATTTGGTAATCGCCAGTCATTAAAGTTCGCCGTCGTCGCAGATTGGCATTGCTGAACAGCATCTTCCCAATTGCTTGATTCAGCGTCGTTTTGTTGCCACATTAACCCAGTAGCATTGTCACTGACCGTTTGGTCGTTATTGTCAACAAATTCATTGGTTCCATAGTCAGTATTTCCTGCCACGCAACGTACGTAATATTCTTTAGTATCGGTTGGATAGCCTTTAATTCTGCCGTCAACATAATTAACCCCAAACATGGTTGGATCGCCATGCATCGTGGTGCTGACATAAAGTGTTGTTGAGGCGTACTGGCCATCAATGATGCGATCACTTCCAGAATTTAAATCTCCAAAAGCCCAATCAAAAGCACTGTCTATAAAAGGAACAAGTGTCGATGTATCAGTACCTTGATAGTTACTGGCATCCTTCCCACTAAATAAGATGAGTGAATATGCTTCTTTTACGCTAGGTAAACGCCAGTCATCTCTGCCTGCAATATTGAGTTCTTCACAGTGTGTAACGGCTTCAGATTGAAATAATTTATCATCGTAATCTAATACTCCGTCACCATTTATATCGCTGCTTTGTTGCCAAATTAACCCTGTGACGTTATCAAGCACTGCACTGCCGTCACTGCTTAATGTGTAACTCGGTTGATTTCCCGAAAAATCGGCATCGTAGCCACTCCCTGCACATGGCTCTGCTTGACCCGTTGATGAGCTGTAACAGGTGTTTTGATTGGTGTCGACAATCGGGTAGCTGATATTCAAAGTGGCTGATGAGCTAGTGACAATAACCGTATCAGTCTGACTGTCAGCTGCACCATCATTGACGGTTAACGAGATAATATATTCACCATCGCTATCCGCTGTAAAACTGGGTGTTAAGGTTGTTTGTTCGGATAAAGTGGCACTGTTTGTTGGTGACGAAATTATTGTCCAACTATAGGTTAATGTGTCACCGTCTATATCTGAACTCGAGCTTGCATCTAGCGTCACTAATGTTCCTGTCTCCACAGCTTGATCTTCGCCCGCATCAGCTATTGGCGCACTGTTTATTGGACTCTCTTCAGGCGCTGTCTCGGAGTCTCCAGAACCGCATCCAAGCAGTGACAATGTACAGAACAACATCATCAATGATGGTTTGAGATTTGTCGGCCTCTTTTTCATATTAAACCTTGGTTTGTTAATGAGTATGGTTACATGTTACAGGTGCGCTTGTAAGTGAGCTGCTGCGTAGTGTAAAAGTCGGTAAATCCGAGTAAAGCTTTATTTGTTTTTAATAACAGATAGTTGTAATTTAGTCGCATCAAGGAAAGGCTCGTAAATAGCAATGTATCTGACCAGGGTGTAGGAAATAGCAACTGCTGTTGCACTAGTGGAAGGTAAACATAGAGCGAATCAAACATTAGCTGCGTTTAATGTGCCGCTTTTGTGAGCGTTAGTTCATGTTCTACCAATTATTTATAGAGGAAATGCTCAAGTTGGCGTAATCTTTAACCATTGCACTGCTAAATAATTGTTAGGTGAGTTTCGATGAAGTATCAGTTAATACCGGTCACGCCATTTCAGCAAAATTGTAGTTTAATCTGGTGTGAGCAAAGCTTGAAAGGGGCTGTGGTTGATCCTGGTGGAAACCTTGAGCGAATTTTGGAAGAGGCCGCTAAAAACAATGTCCACATTGAACAGGTGTTATTAACCCATGGCCATATTGACCATGTCGGTGCGGCGCAAATCCTTGCAGAGCAGTTAAATGTTCCTATTGTGGGCCCTCACTTAGCGGATAGTTTCTGGTTAGAAAGCTTACCTAAGCAGAGCCAACATTTTGGTTTTGTACATTGTGACCCGTTTACTCCAAGCCGTTTTTTACAAGAGGGTGATGAAGTGACGGTGGGTGAGCAGGTGCTATCAGTGTTGCACTGCCCTGGACATACGCCGGGCCACGTGGTGTTTTTTGCTAAAGAGGCGGCTATTGCCTGGGTCGGCGATGTGCTCTTTAGAGGCTCTATTGGCCGTACTGATTTCCCGCAGTCTAACCATCAAGATCTCATCGACTCTATCACTAAAAAGCTGTGGCCTTTGGGTAATGAGGTACAGTTCATTCCGGGTCATGGTCCGTTGTCGACCTTTGGTGAAGAACGCGCGCAAAACCCGTTTGTTGCTGATCAGCTGTTTGATTAACTCAGTAGCGACTGTAGGCCCCCGCAGATACTAAAAATCCGAGCCTATTACTAGGGGCTGTTGATCTTTCATGGTT
>NZ_JBFRMK010000239.1:0-8915 GCF_041470405.1 Shewanella sp. 10N.286.45.A1 | reverse complement strand
AATGCAATTGGTATAAGTGTTTTAGCAACCGCCCTATACACACACTCGTTTGAGGATTTTGTCCAGTTTTGCAGATGTGCTTTTCTGCTCTCTTGCTTGCTTTGCAATTGTCTTCAAATTGCTATGCACATCTTGGCTAAGCCGTGATATTTCAGATGCTCGGTCATTTATACTTGAAGTGGATGTTTGTTGACCCTGAATACTGTCATTAATATTTCCCGTCAAAGTATCAAGTTGCTGAAAAGCGCCACCGATATCGGTAAAAGCTTGTGACACTCGCTGACATTGCTGCAAGCTTTCTTGGCTCACTCGCTGGCTTTCACCAATTGCAGTGACTGCACTGCTGGTTTTACCTTGTAAGCCTTCGACTATGCTTTGTATTTCGACGGTTGATTCTTGGGTTCTGTGCGCTAATGCCCTAACTTCATCAGCCACAACAGCAAAACCCCGACCTTGTTCACCCGCGCGAGCGGCCTCAATTGCCGCATTAAGCGCTAACAAGTTGGTTTGCTCAGCAACACTTTTAATCACCTCTAACACGTTACCGATTTTTTGGCTGTCTTTATGTAACACATCAAGTTCGCTAACTAAGCTTTCAATACCATGGGTAAAGTCTCCCATAAAGGTTTGATTCTTTATCGCGTCATTGGTACCTGTTTGCAGTAATTCGTTCACCGTCATCGAGGTAGATTGTAGCTCTTTAGCGTTGCCAGTTAGCTCCTGAGCTGTCGCATCTATTTCACTCAATGACTGAGTTATTTTTTCATTTTCACCGCTACTTAGCTCTACTGATGCTTCAGCTAGCGTCATTTGCTCTGCCAACTGCTCTGAGCCTTGACGAAAAATGGTTGCGTCATTGCGGACCTTATCAAGTACATCCTTAAGGCCTTCAATGAACTCACTAAGGTTGTTAGTAATCAATGCCAATTCATCGTCATTATTATCAACGAGGCGCTCTTTCGGGGCTTCTTCAGTACTCACGACTAATCCTAGGTATTGCTTCAATTTAGCTAATCGTTTACTCAGTGCATTGTTAATCACATACCAACTGCCAACCACTTGAGCGAACGTTATAGCCAAAAGTAACATAGCAACATCCCACTTAGAGATTGAAGCATCTGCCAACAATATAAATAGCAGTAAAGCAGCAAGACCAACCGCAACGACAGGGAAAATAAGCTTCAATTGCAACTTGTGATCATCATTATCTTGCATAAAGAGTTCCATTCAATAGACAGAGCCAAGGAGTATAATTTTAACTGCCGCAGCAGAATTAATTTAATTTAATTTAACAAAATATCTACATTGTTATCGGGCAAAATAGAAAAACATGAAGGGCTAATTTATAATATTTACGAAAAAAGCCAGTTGCGATTGCAAACTGGCTTTAACTATTATTGACGCATGAGCATTAACTATCCAAAAAATAGTCGCCATAACCAAGAAGAATCAAGGTTCTCCTGACACTGGCGATATTGACCTGCATAACGTTTTGAGCGGTCATCGACCTTTTTAGCCACTTTAATCAACCAGGCTTTTTGATTATAAGTTTTACGTTTATAACCACCCCAACCTTCATGGTAATTTAAGTACTGGTTACGCGCATCCCATTTAGAGACGCCATTGATTTTATGCGTTTTATAGATAAACCAACCCATGAAGTCCATCGCATCGCTAAAATTACTGCGGCTCGACCAAGAGTTGCCGGTCTCTCTTACATAATCATCCCAAGTCATGGTTTTTGCTTGGGCATAGCCATAGGCACTGCTCGCTCTCCCGATGGGAATAAAGCCTAAGAAGTACTCCATTGGCGGTGCGGCATTATGCTTAAATGAGCTTTCTTGGTACATCATTGCCAGCGGCACATGCACAGGCACGCCCCATTTCTCTCGAGTATCTTTGGCAGCCGTATACCAAGAGCGATTTTCTTGAAATATCGAGCAAAGGTTTTCAGGGTCTTTCGGGGGAGGGGTTGCGCAACCCGTTAATAGTGTTGCCAAGATAACAGTCGCAAAAAATGCAGGCCATTTCATAAAAGTTCATACCAACAGACAATAATAGCAATGCGTTAGTGTCACATTGATAGCACTAATATGCAATTAACCAATCGTTAAATTGTGTTAGAAATCAAGCGGAGACTTAGCTTATTGAGACTTTGGAAATTCACACTCATAAGATTCTTGGCTAAGTACTTCAGGCTGCCAAAAATCAGAGTTATTCCCACTATAAATTTTATCACGATTAAACTTTGCACCAATGTGATAACGAGTATTTGCCTCAACATTCACCGTTAGCTGTTTGGGAGTACGAGCTGCAAGTGCGACATTTAAATCTGGAGAGTCGATTAATTCAGCCAATGTGAAACGATGTTCGCCCACACTTAAGCGGTAATTAGGTTGAGAGATCACAGGCTTGCCATCAAGGTGGGTTACGACTGCTCGATACAGACCAAGCTCCGGCTCTGGCGCCAAAAAGCTTGATACCGTGCCACACTGACTATTGCTATCTAGCTGCGTAGCACAGCCAGATAACAAAGATAATGATAGCAAACCCAAAAATTTAAGACTTGGCAAACTTATGACTCAAAGTAATCTGCTAGAAACTCATCAAAACTCACCTCTCCAAGCGCTTCAACCGCAGCTTGCTGTTCAAGAGAGGTTTTAGCATCTTGCTCGTAGCGTGCAAGCACTGAGTCACTAATAGGGTAGTCTTTGAGCTCTTGATGGTACTGCTGCGCAAGCGACATCACCCACTGGCTGTGATCAACTTGTTCCCGTTTAAGTTTACCTATAATTCGACCCGATAAAGTCTCATCTGGATTGGCAACCGCTTTATGCCAGTGAGCTAACGCCTGTTGATAGTCACCATCGGCGCCATCATCAAGCAGGTTTGCAATCGAGCTCATATTACCAAATAAGCTTTCTAACCAGTTTGAAAGTGATATTGGGTTACCATTTTGACTTAATTCTAAGCCGGGTTTACGCCCTTCAAGCACAACAGCTTGTAGGTTGGCTGCAATTTCGGCCTCTTCTGTAGCATCTGTGCTAGCAGAGGGCTGTAATAGACAATTAAGCAAAAACATATCTAAGAAACGAATTTGTGATTTCTCAATCCCTACAGCACTGTATGGGTTAACATCGAGTGCTCTAACTTCGATATATTCAACCCCTGCTCGCGCTAAAGATTCAGAAGGCTTCTCATTTCCTTTCGCCACTCTTTTAGCGCGAATCGGAGAATAAAATTCATTTTCAATCTGGAGTACATTTGCATTTAGTTGACGATATTCACCATCGACTTTCACGCCTATTTTAGCAAAGTTCTCTGAAGGCATATTAATGGCAGCGTTCATACCTTCAAGATAAGAGGATAAGTTGTTATAACTGATATCCAAATTGTCCTGTTCTTGATTGGTATAGCCCAAGTCACTCATACGAAGTGACGTAGCATAAGGTAAATAAAGCGTACCTTTACCGACTTTTTCAAATGGAAGTGACGTTTGCTGACCTTTGATAAATGAGCCACATAATGCAGGCGATGCACCAAATAAGTAAGGTAGTACCCACACCAAACGGCGATAATTACGGATCAGGCCAAAGTAAGACTCTGAAATAAATGCATCTTTCGTCAGGCTTTTATCAGATAAGTCATAGAGGCGGCTCCATAAATCATCTGATACTGAAAAGTTAAAATGCACACCCGAGATTATCTGCATCTGCGCGCCATATCGATAGGTCAATCCTTTGCGATATAAGCGTTTCATTTTGCCATTATTAGAGCTGCCATAATCTGCGATTGGGATATCAGCGAGATCTCCGACATAACAAGGCATACTGACAGGCCATAAGCGCTGGCCATTTAGATGACGCACGCTATATGCATGGGTGTAAGTTAAATCTTCAACGAGTGAATCAATATTTTCAAAAACTGGAGTAATAAACTCTAGTAAGGACTCGCTATAGTCAGTCGTTATCCGCGAATGCATCAACGCAGATCCCAAAGCTTGTGGATGACTGTCTGCAGCTAAGTGACCTGTCTTTTCAATTCTAAGCGCCTCGCGTTCAATGCCTCGTTGCATTGCCCTAAGTGCTTGACGACTTACTGGATCAGACAGATCCCCTACTAATTCATTGAATGATTTCAATATATTATTCTCTAGTACGTGACTTAAACTCAAAGTTCAACATAATCAGACCGGCGCTAATTAACTAAACTTTCAAGTCATATAAAAATAACTGTTATGTCTATATCATGACAATTATAGATGAGGCACTCCGACCTGTAGGAGCACCACATCTATATTGGGTCTAAATGCTAACTTTACAACTGCAAAATCTCAATTGGATAACCAAGTGTAGATAATTCAGACTCTATCTTGGCACGATCGCCAACGACAAGAATAAGCATATCGTCCAGTTTTAACTGACTTTTAGCTAAACCATTGAGCTCATTAAGTGTCGCCTCATTAGTGATCTTAGTTTGTTGCTCACTGTAATTGTCATCCAGGTTATAACGTTGAATATTACGCATTAAGCCCGCTTTTTGGTACGGAGTTTCGTAATCTAACGCTTTAGACTGTGAAATAGAGTTTTGCATAAAGGTTAGTTCATTCTCAGTCATCCCAGTCGCTTGGAACTCATTGATCTCTTTAATAAACTCAATCAATGCTTCGGTTGTGACATCACTACGAACACTTGCTGTAGCTTGATAAAAACCCTGTTCAGGCCCGCCAGAGAAATAGCTTCTTGCGCCATAGGTGTAACCTTTATCTTCACGAAGGTTAAGGTTTATACGGCTATTGAATGCGCCGCCTAACGGGTAGTTCATCAAATACGACTTAAAGAATGTACCTGTGGCATCATACGCAAGTGCACGTTTACCAATCTTAATCACAGACTGTGCCGCTTCGGGCTTATCTACGATGTAGATTTTACCTCCAGAGAATGCAGGTAATTCAGCCAACTCAGGAAATGGTGTTTTATCTCCCTTCCAGCTGTTTAGGCCGCTTAACTTCGCTAGCATTTGAGCTTCATTTAAATTACCAACAGCCACGATTTGAGCATTGCCCGCCGTGTATTGGCGCTGATAGAAAGCTTTTACATCATCTAAAGTGATTGCTGAAACCGATTCAATTGAACCACCACTACTCACTCCAAATGGACTTTTATCACCGTACAACAGCGTTCCAAATGCTCTAGAAGCTAGATAGCTAGGTTCAGTCAATTGACGTTGAAGATTCTGTAGCAGCTGTTGCTTAACTCTGTCGAAATCTGCTTGTTTAAAGGCAGGTTCAAACAACTTCTCTTGTACAATTTTCATTGTCGCATCAAGATTTTCAGTCAAAGCAGAGATCTTTAGATGACTTTGATAACTACTCGCACCAAAGCTGACATTACTGCCGAGCATCTCTAGTGCTTGAGTAAGATCTTCTGCACTGCGCTTAAGGCTTGATTCATTCATCATAGATGCTGTGATCGAAGCTAAACCAGCTTGCTTAACATCAAGTATTCGATGACCGCCGTTAAGATAGACAACCACTTCAACCGTGGGTGTTTCATTAGTTTCAGTACCGATTACTTCAATGTTATTAGCTAACTTACCTTGCCAGAGAGTAGGGATTTTCAATACTGGTGCAGCGCCGACAGGCGGTACCAGGTTACGATCAAACTTAGAGGTAATTTGCGGTTTAACGTTTAAGTTTTGCACCGCAACTGCAGCGACTTTTTCAGTTGGCGCAACAAAGTTATCGGCTTTAGCAATTAACTGCTTCTGACCTTGGGGTACTACACTCATTACCACCATAGGCTTGTCTTTGATATATTTGTTAAACACACGCATCACATCTTCTTTAGTGACATTGGCATAACGAGCCAAATCAGACCCAATCATGTTGGGATTACCAGAAAATGTTTCGTTAAATGCTAGACTGGATACTTTAACCTGCACGCTTTGCAAACCAAATATGGTTGCCGCTTCAAAGTTAACTTTCACTTTTTCTAGATCTTCATCATTGACACCACGCTGTTCAAACTCAGTTATTGAATCGCGCATGATTTTCTCAATTGCGTCCAAATTCCCACCTTTAGCAGGATTCGCTAATGCGTATAAAGAGAACTGACAAGCAAGCTCCTGACAAGGATGGCTAACACCAGCCTGCACAGCAAAACCGTCTTTGACTAAGTTCTTATAGAAAATTGATGTTTTACCGCCGCCAAGGATATTGGACAGTAGATCTAATGCTGGCTCATCTTCATGACGGGCGTAAACAGTCGGCATACCCATGCGGATCAGTGGCAAATGAACCCGGTCTTCCATTGATAGATAGCGATCTTCATCCAAAGTCACTAACGACTTCGTTGGTTCTGCAACCGCTGGTCCTGCTGGGATCTCACCGAAATACTTGTTCACCCAAGCGAGTGTTTGTACTTCATCAAAATCACCACCAATCGTTAATGTGGCATTATTAGGCCCATACCAACGTTGGAAAAAGTGTTTAACGTCTTCAACATCTGCACGATCTAAATCTTCAGGCCAACCGATGACAGGCCAAGAGTACGGATGACCTTGGGGATAGAATGCCTGATTGAAACGTTCACCCATTCTGCCGTAAGGGCGGTTGTCGATACGCTGTGCACGTTCGTTTTTAACCGTCTCACGCTGTACTTCAAACTTTTCTTCGGTTAACGCAGGTAAGAAAAAGCCCATGCGATCCGACTCAAGCCAGAGCATTTTCTCTAACTGATTATTGGGTACTGTTTCAAAATAATTGGTTCTGTCTGTGTTTGTGGTGCCGTTTAAGGTGCCACCCGCTTCAGTGACCATTTTAAAATGTTGTTCATCGCCAACATGTTGTGAGCCTTGGAACATCATATGTTCAAACAGGTGAGCAAAACCGCTGCGCCCTTCTAATTCACGGCCTGAACCGACGTGATAGGTTACATCAACATGCACCAGCGGATCGGAATGGTCTTCATGTAATATAACCGTTAACCCGTTGGCTAATTGATATTTACGGTAAGGGATCCCTACTTCTTGCCCTGAAAAGCTAACGGTCTCAAGTAATGTCACTCCGGCAGGTAAGTTCGTTGTGACCTCTTGTTGACCCGCACATCCAAATAACGCGGCACTGACGGCCGCGGCTAACATCCATTTTTTCAATTGTTATCTCCTTCGCTTGAATGCCGATACTGTTCTATCGTCTAAATATGGTTCTAGTATTACTCACTCAGCTTAAAACAACCAGTGAAGACTCATCGACTTAAAACTCCGTTTAAAGCGAAAATTAACCACAATAATCAACATACCATTTCATGCGTTTCAGCTTTAACTCTATTGACGCAGACATAAGTCATCAAATCTATTATGTTTTTATAGCATTAAGCGTAGTTATCAGTCATGTTACTTACATGTAAACTGTTAATATAATTAAAACAAACTTGCATATTACAATAAGTTATAACTAAATCGGTTTGTGGTGCAAGGCACTCTCTCTATAGAATGCCAATATATACTCCTTCACTGTATGAAGGCAGCATTTTCCTAGTTAGTAATTGTAAATAATTAAGTGATAACTCCATCACTTAAACTATAAAAATAGAATATTTGGAATATTGATAATGTGGCAAACGATTAAAAACATCCCTTTTTGGCAAAAGGTATTAGCCGCCTTTGTGCTTGGCGCCACTGTTGGCGTTATCTTTGGCGAGTCAGCAACGGTATTAAAGCCTCTTGGCGATCTATTTATCAGCGCTATTAAGATGCTGGTTGCCCCGCTTATTTTCTGTGCCATTGTCGTGAGCATTACCTCTTTAGGCTCACAAGCAAATTTGAAACGTTTGAGCTTTAAGACGCTAGGCATGTTTATGCTGACAGGTACGATTGCATCGCTCATTGGCTTAACGATCGGCTCTTTAATTGATATGGGCGGTACCACCGAGCTTGTGGCAAGCGAAGTGAGCGAACGCCATGTTCCAGGTTTTGCTCAAGTACTACTAAACATGGTACCAGTAAACCCATTTGCCTCACTTGCTGAAGGAAAAGTGCTGCAGATTATCGTATTTGCGGCATTGATTGGTATCGCTATCAATAAAGTTGGCGAAAAAGCTGAACCGCTGAAGAAAACCCTTGAAGCAGGCGCTGAGGTAATGTTCCAGCTTACCCGCATGGTGTTACAACTAACTCCCATTGGTGTATTTGGCCTAATGGCTTGGGTTGTTGGCGAGTATGGTTTGTCGATGCTACTACCATTAGGTAAGTTTATTGGTGCTATTTATCTTGCCGCTTTAATCCACATTATTTTCGTTTATGGCGGCTTAGTGAAGTTTGTGGCTAAACTGAGCCCGGTTCAGTTCTTTAGAAAAGCAATACCTGCACAAATTGTTGCATTCACGACGGCATCGAGTTTTGGTACTTTGCCAGCGAGCACGCGTTGCACTGAATCAATGGGAGTATCCAAACGTTATAGCTCATTTGTGCTGCCATTGGGTGCAACGATGAACATGGATGGCTGTGGGGGTATTTACCCTGCTATAGCCGCGATTTTTATCGCTCAAATCTATGGTATTCCACTCGACATGACCGATTACATGCTCATAGCCGTAACCGCAACGGTAGCTTCAGTGGGTACTGCTGGCGTTCCTGGCAGCGCAATGGTGATGTTAACCGTGACATTAGGTGTTGTTGGATTGCCACTTGAGGGGATTGCATTTATTGCCGCTATCGATCGTATCATCGATATGATCCGTACTGCGACTAACGTCACTGGTGACATGATGACTGCTGTCGTTATAGGTAAATCTGAAGGCCAATTGGATCAAGAGCAGTTCTATGCGGATGACAACCAAAAGTCGGCGCCTATAACTGGCTAGACTGTTCTGAACTCATAAAAAGGCCGCTATTGCGGTAATGCCGGTCAGTTA
>NZ_JBFRMK010000238.1:8486-9327 GCF_041470405.1 Shewanella sp. 10N.286.45.A1 | reverse complement strand
CGTGAAAGGTCAACAGCCCTAAACTTACCCTAATGAATATTTCTCATTCTCAGCTTAAGATCTCTGTTAATCTAGCGCTAAATCAGTTTTAACTTGGTAGTAGAGATGGAATTTATTCCCACATTTGAAAGCGGACTGCTCATTCAACGATATAAACGCTTTCTCACTGATATCACCTTAGAAGATGGCAGCGAGGTTACCATACACTGCCCAAATACCGGTTCAATGCGTAACTGTTTATTTGCGGGTAGCAAGGTGTGGTTTTCAGTCTCAGACAACCCAAAGCGCAAGTACAGTCGCACTTGGGAACAAGCACAAACACCTGATGGTGACATTATTGGTATTAATACTGGCCGCGCTAATGCCTTAGCCGAAGAAGCGATTAATAATGGCACTATAGTGGAGCTACAAGGCTATGACTCACTGCGAAGAGAAGTTAAGTATGGTAGTGAAAACAGCCGTATAGATATATTACTAACCAGCCACGAGCAAGCTAATTGCTACGTTGAAGTCAAGAGCTGTACCTTATTAGAAAATGGGCAAGGATACTTTCCCGATGCAGTTACCACCCGTGGTCAAAAGCATTTACGCGAATTAATGGAGATGGTAGAGCAAGGGCATAGAGCGGTATTGCTGTTTGTTGTTCAGCATACAGGAATACACTCAGTCAAAGCCGCTGAACATATTGATCCTGCTTACGCCAAATTACTTAGTGAGGCACACGCAGCCGGAGTTGAAGTATTCGCTTATAGTGCTGACATGTCGCCCATAGCTGCGAGTTTGGTTAAATCCTGCCCGGTTAAACTCTAATTCAAAATATACAGTTGAAATTGTTCTTAAT
>NZ_JBFRMK010000238.1:5754-7754 GCF_041470405.1 Shewanella sp. 10N.286.45.A1 | reverse complement strand
GACATAGTCAAAGAATAGAGTCCAGATAACACAAATTATTTGCCTATATCGTAGGTTTCTGATATAGATAGCGCCCGTTATTATACAGACGCCCTACAACGCAAATGATTAACAGGAGATGCGTTATGCCAGAAGGCACTAAAAAACTCGGCGTGCTCGCTATCGCAGGTGTAAAACCTTACCAGGAAAAACCCGGTGAGGAGTACATGAATGAGGAGCAGTCTGCTCACTTCAAAACAATTCTTGAAGCTTGGCGTAACCAATTGCGTGAAGAAGTCGATCGTACTCTTAATCACATGCAAGACGAAGCAGCCAATTTCCCAGATCCTGTCGATCGTGCTGCCCAGGAAGAAGAGTTTAGCTTAGAGTTGCGTGCTCGTGATAGAGAGCGCAAGCTAATCAAGAAGATTGAAAAGACGCTACAGAAAATCGAAGAAGAAGACTTTGGTTTCTGTGACTCTTGCGGTATCGAAATCGGTATTCGCCGTCTGGAAGCTCGTCCAACAGCCGATCAGTGCATCGACTGTAAGACACTTGCAGAGATCAAAGAAAAGCAGATGGCGGGTTAAACGCTATCATAAGGTGCGGAGCTCAAGCTCCGCTCTTTTGTTCTTTTCGTCATGGTTAACTCGACACCCTATATCGGTCGCTTTGCACCGTCCCCTTCTGGTCCACTTCATTTTGGTTCATTGATTGCTGCCCTCGGCAGTTTTTTGCGTGCCCGCTCTGTGGGCGGCCAATGGCTAGTGCGTATTGAAGATATTGATCCACCGCGCGAAATTGCTGGTGCTAGCGATCAAATACTCAAAACACTAGCAGCCTATGGCATGCATTGGGACAGCACAGTGCTTTATCAAAGTCAGCGACTGGATGTTTACCAGCAACAGATTAACCAATTACTCGCAACGGATAACGCTTACTATTGCCAATGCACTCGTAAAGAGATTAAAGCCATGGGCGGCAGTTATGATGGTCGATGTGGAACGCGTATTCAGCCCCATAAAACAGGAGCTATTCGCATTCGAAACCGTTATGGCGTGGCACAGTTCCAAGATCAGCTAAAAGGCACTATTGCAGTCGATAGCCAATTTGCCGCTGAAGACTTCATCATTAAACGTAGCGATGGCTTATATGCTTATCAGTTGGCAGTGGTGCTTGACGATATCTATCAACAGATCACCGAGGTCGTTCGAGGCTCAGATCTGCTCGAACCTACCTGTCGTCAGATAAGTCTATTTAAGCTGTTAAATTGCCCCAGCCCTGATTGGCTGCACCTACCGTTAGCCTGCGCTGAAAAAGGCCGTAAGTTATCCAAACAAAATCATGCTGCAGCAATTGATATTGTTAAGCCACAAGCCAGTATTAATGCCGCACTCACCTTTTTAGGCCAAGCAGAAGTTGTACCTGAAACAGACGTTACTAAGATGCTAGTGCAAGCAATTAGCCAATTTGATATGACGAAGGTACCTACACAATCTGAAATACTCCTTATTACGTGAACTGAATCGTATACTCATTGAGCTTTAATTGAGTTATCATAGCCCACTTGTTTTTACCTAAGTTAAGATCCAAATCAGAGGTGTCCCATTTTTCGCCGTATTAGCCAATTCTGTAAACAGTTATTTGACGATAGTCCAAAAGCTGAAGAAGATACTCAGGAAGGTCTGAGTTTAGAAGTTGTGCCTAGAAAAGCGCACTCAATTTCTCGTAGACAGATCAGCGAAAATGCGATCAAAGTTCTCTACAGACTGCATAAGTCAGGCTTTAAGGCTTACTTAGTCGGCGGTGGTGTGCGTGACATTCTATTGGGAATGCAGCCAAAAGATTTTGACGTGGTAACCAATGCTACGCCGGAAGAGATAAAACGCCTTTTCCGTAATTGCCGCCTTGTCGGCAGACGTTTCCGTCTTGCACATATTGTGTTTGGCCGTGATGTCATTGAAGTCGCAACATTGCGTGGCCACCATGTTGATAGTGGCGAGAAGATCTCCAAGACCAAC
>NZ_JBFRMK010000238.1:4148-5022 GCF_041470405.1 Shewanella sp. 10N.286.45.A1 | reverse complement strand
GAAGATCTCCAAGACCAACGAATCGGGTCGCCTGCTGCGTGACAACGTTTACGGCTCAATCGATGAAGACGCCGAACGTCGAGACTTTACAGTTAACGCACTCTACTACGATATTAGTGACTTCTCTATCCATAGCTACGGCGGTGGACTACAAGATCTAGAATCGCGCACTATTCGTCTTATTGGTGATCCAGAGACTCGCTACCGCGAAGATCCAGTACGCATGCTTCGAGCTGTGCGCTTTGCCACTAAGCTAGACATGACCATTGAGTCTGCTGCAGCAGATCCTATCCATGATTTAGCTTCTTTGCTCAAAGGCATTCCGGCTGCACGTATGTATGAAGAAGTACTGAAACTATTCTTCGCAGGTAAAGCCGCACAAAACTACAACATGATGCGTGACTTTGGCCTATTTGAGCCTTTATTCCCACTTGTCGATGCTCAGCTCAACGAAGCGCCTCACGGGCCTATCGCCAAGCTTCTGCAAGAGATGATGGAAAATACCGATTTACGTATTGAACAAGAAAAACCTGTCACCCCAGCATTCTTCTACGCAGCAATGCTTTGGTATCCGCTGACTCAACGCGCTGATGATATCGCGGTTGAAAGCGGTCTAAGCTTATATGATGCCTATACAGCTGCCATGGGCGATATTATGGAGCAACAATGTCGCTCTATCAGTATCCCACGTCGCTTTAGCACGGTAACTAAAGAGATCTGGCAACTACAACTACGTTTTGAACGTAACAAGGGCACTAAAGCATTTAGATTTATAGAGCACCCTAAATTTAGAGCCGCCTATGATCTGTTATTACTTAGAGGTGCAGCTGAAGGTGGGACCGTCGCTAAGAATGCTGCATGGTGGAAGAGCTTT
>NZ_JBFRMK010000238.1:2426-3440 GCF_041470405.1 Shewanella sp. 10N.286.45.A1 | reverse complement strand
GCATGGTGGAAGAGCTTTGTTGAAGGTAGTGAAGATCAACGCAATGTTATTGCAAAATCGACTAACAAAGGCGGCCGTAATCGCAACTCTCAACGCCGTCGTCGCAAGCCTTCAGATAAAGCAGCACCCAAACCTGCAGAATAATGATCCAAGTTTATGTCGCACTAGGGGCTAACTTAAGCGAGCCTATCGAACAGCTCAACAATGCTTGCCAAGCATTGTTGAGTATTGCCGCAGAAAACTCATTAACGGTATCGCCCTATTATCGCTCAGTGCCAATGGGCGATGTTGAGCAACCCGATTATGTTAATGCCGTCGCCGGCTTTAAAACAGAACTCACTCCCATTGCCTTACTCGACGCACTACAAAAAATTGAAAATGAACAAGGCCGACTGAGAACGGTTCGCTGGGGGCCTAGAACCTTAGATTTAGATCTGCTGCTATATGGAAATGAACAGATAAAGCTACCTCGCCTGATAGTGCCTCATTATGGAATGAAGCAACGCAGCTTCGTATTAGTGCCATTATTTGATCTAACCCCAACACTTGTACTACCTGATGAAGTACCGTTAAGCAGTTTAATAACAGACGCTTTGGTTGCCGAACTACAACTCGCGTAGTAGCACTAGCTAGAGAATTCATTTTCATGGCCATTTTTTGATAGACTATTCACATTAGTAAAGAAGTTTGACTCCATGATCATTGAAGTTCAGGGCCACTTGGCTTATAACAACTTCACCATTTAGGTTTTAAAATTACCACTATGTCCAAAATTACGAGTTCCACATTGAGAACCTTCAAGAGTGAAGGCAAGAAATTCACTGCATTGACGGCCTATGATGCCAGCTTTGCAAACGCATTCGATAGCGAAGGCGTTGACGTGCTATTAGTCGGTGATTCTATGGGGATGGTACTTCAAGGACATAACGATACGCTGCCTGTAACCGTTGACGATATTGCCTACCATACTCGCTGCGTTCGCCGTGGCATTGAACGCTCGTTACTCATCGCTGA
>NZ_JBFRMK010000238.1:0-1743 GCF_041470405.1 Shewanella sp. 10N.286.45.A1 | reverse complement strand
GCTCGTTACTCATCGCTGATATGCCTTTTATGAGTTATGCCACTCCAGAGCAAACTATGACTAACGCCACTGCGCTAATGCAAGCAGGTGCCAGCATGGTCAAAGTTGAAGGTGGCCACTGGTTACTAGAAAGCGTTAAAATGCTTACCGAGAGAGGTATTCCGGTTTGTGCTCATTTGGGGTTAACGCCGCAATCAGTGCATGTTTTTGGTGGTTTCAAAATTCAGGGCCGCGATGCTGACAATGCTCAGCGCATTCTCGATGAAGCTAAGGCACTAGAAGCCGCTGGCGCGCAATTACTTGTTGTGGAGTGCATTCCTGCACCACTAGCTAAAGCAATTACCGAAGCCTTAACCATACCTGTCATCGGTATTGGTGCGGGAGCAGACACCGATGGTCAGATCCTAGTGATGCACGACGTACTCGGTATTTCTAGTGGCTACATCCCACGTTTTTCTAAAAATTACCTCAAGCAAACAGGTGAGATCCGTAGTGCAGTCCGCGCCTATATTGATGAAGTAGCCCAAGGTGTTTTTCCAGCTGAAGAGCATACGTTTAACTAAGCGATTGGTTAAACGTGTTTCAACAATTTAATTTTTGTTAGTGTTAGAGCAGTAAAATCATGATCACCACCGAATCTATTAGCGCTATTCGCAAGCAAGTCCTTGCATGGCGTATGAAAGGCGAAACTGTTGCCTTTGTCCCTACGATGGGTAATTTACACCTAGGGCATCTCACATTAGTTAAAGAAGCCAAGTCACGAGCCGATCACGTGGTTGCTTCTATCTTCGTTAATCCTATGCAATTTGGCCAACATGAAGATCTTGATGCCTACCCAAGAACGCTTAACGATGATAAAAATGCGTTAATAGAGGCTGGAGCAGAATTACTATTCACCCCGACTCCAGGCATTATTTACCCAAAGGGAATGGACGCGCAGACTTTTGTTGAAGTGCCGCTGATCTCTGATCAATTATGTGGTGAAAGCCGTCCAGGTCACTTCCGTGGCGTTGCGACTATCGTGTGCAAGCTGTTTAATATTGTTCAGCCTGACATCGCTGTGTTTGGGCAGAAAGACTTTCAACAGTTGTTAGTCATTAAGACCATGGTTGAAGATCTTTCTATGCCGATTGAAATTATCGGTGTCGAAACAATTCGCGAAGATTCAGGCCTCGCAATGAGTTCACGTAACGGCTACTTATCTGCAGCGCAAAAGCAGCAAGCCGCAGCGCTTAAACAAACCTTAGATAAAATGGCAATAGAGCTTTGCGCTGGCAAACAAACTGACGAGGTTATCAGCGCAGCAAATATAGCAATTTCCGCAGCTGGATTTGATAACGATTATCTCGATATTCGTAACGCAAAAACTTTCAATAAGGCTCAAGGTAGCGATACAGAGCTGGTCATTTTGGCCGCCGCTTATATGGGTGCAACACGCTTAATCGATAACCTAGTCGTCAAACTTAAGTAGCCCACTCTTAGCTCAAGCCGTCAGGCTTGGGCTGCTAAACTTTTACCTGCTGTTTTAGCCGGTTTCATTTCATTGTCTAGGCTCGGTAACACGTCAATATTTTGAACTTTGAACACAAATAAAATTTATACAACGGCATTTCACCTAACTTTACTACATAATTTCTCATCGTGATCCAGCGTCAAAAAACTGGTTTTATCTTTCGAGTTACGTCATAGTATGCTTATTACACAAACCACACATTTGTATCGACAGTAATACCAATTCCATTA
>NZ_JBFRMK010000237.1:0-7077 GCF_041470405.1 Shewanella sp. 10N.286.45.A1 | reverse complement strand
CTAAATGATCGGCATTACAGCATTAGGCTGCCTTTTTTATTGTGGCTTATTCGACGATTTAGATTCGTTTCCTGTTCTCTCAGCTGGTTTTTGGTCAGAGTTCATGACTCCATTAAGTAAGTCCATTGGTAATGGAAACAGAATGGTCGAATTTTTCTCACCGGCGATTTCAGTCAAGGTTTGCAGGTACCTGAGTAAAATAGCATTGGGCTCTGTGGCAAGCGCGGTTGCAGCTTCTACCAGCTTACTTGAGGCTTCCATTTCACCAGATGCATGAATAACCTTGGCACGACGCGTTCTTTCTGCCTCTGCTTGGCGGGCAATGGCTCTGACCATAGTTTCATTAAGATCAACGTGCTTTATCTCTACATTTGAAACTTTAATGCCCCAATCGTCTGTACGGCTGTCTAAGATCACTTGAATATCGGCATTGAGCATTTCACGGTTAGCAAGCATCTCATCCAGTTCATGTTGACCTAAGACTGAGCGCAGAGTCGTTTGCGCCAATTGCGATGTCGCTTGTAGAAAGTCTTCGACATTGATTATCGCTTTTTGAGAATCAATAACGCGAAAATACAGTACCGCGTTTACCCTGACCGAGACATTATCGCGACTGATCACATCTTGGCTGGGCACATCCATGACTACAGTTCTTAAATCGACTCTCACCATCTGTTGAATGAACGGAATAACAATAATAAGACCGGGTCCTTTAACTTGTTGAAAGAGTCCTAAAAGAAAAATAACGCCTCTTTCATACTCTCTTAAAATCCTGAAGACACTGATAAGCAAAGAGATAATAATAAATAGCATTACTGCGCTGAATATTGTGCCGTTATTGATGACCGGTTCCATTAGAGGCCTCCTTATACTGATTGGTTTTAGCTTCAATTTTCGCTACCAGCAGCGATAGACCGTCGATTTTAATTACGGTCACATTGTCACCTTTGCTGAGTTTATGCGGACTCATTGCATTCCAACGTTCGCCATTTAAGCAGACAAAACCTTGGCCATTAAAGTCAGCAAGCACCGTTGCATTGGCGCCGACTATCGCCTCTTGGCCGCTAACAACTGCACGTTTTCGCATACGTAAAACAAAACTGAGTATGAACACGAAAAACAACAGACTGACAAAAGCGACACTACCAATGAGCAGTGGTGATACTTGAAATTGCGCCTGCGGTGTGTCGAAAAGGAAAATTGAGCCCACCACGAATGCCGCTATTCCTCCAACCCCAAATATGCCAAAGCTAGGAACCATAGCTTCTGTTATTAGCAGCACTATGCCTAAGATGACTAACGCGAGTCCGGCATAATTCAAAGGCAACATTTGTAATGCATAAAGGGCAATAATCAGTGCGATAGCACCTGTTATGCCAGCCACGCCGATGCCTGGACTATAAAACTCCAATAGCAAACCATAAATGCCGATGATCATTAAGATGTAAGCAATATTCGGGTTAGTGATGGTGGCGATAAACTGGTTTTGCCAGCTTGCCTGCTTATTGACTAAGACTGCACTTTTTAAATCCAGAGTGACTTTTTCTTCGCCTAACTCAATGACACTGCCATCTAATTTTGTTATCAGTTGCCGAGGTGATTCTGCGATTAAATTAATCACATTAAGCGCGAGCGCCTCTGTGGCGGTTAATGTGGCAGCTTCAGTGACTGCAAGTTCGGCCCACTCTTGATTTCTGCCACGTAGCTGCGCTAAAGAGCGTATGTAGGCGATGGCATCGTTAAGGATTTTCTTCTCCATTGCTGAAGGGCTGGGGTTATCATTTTTACTATCCTCGCCTTTATCTGCCGGACTGATTTTGTCAGGCGAGGGGGCACTCGGCCCCATTTGCACCGGTGTTGCCGCGCCTAAGGTTGTCGCGGTTGCCATCGCTGCTGTATGGCAGGCATATAACAGGTATGTACCGGCGCTAGCCGCTCTGGCCCCTTTAGGGTAAACCAAACATGCAATCGGAACAGTAGAGGCGAGGACGGCTTGATTGATGTCGCGAAGACTCGAGACCAAGCCTCCAGGCGTATCGATAGTGATAATGATAAGTGGAGCTTGTTGTTGGTTAGCGGCATTAATTTCTACTGCTAGGTGCTGGCTAACAGCAGGTCCAATCGGACCTTTAATACTCACAACAGGGATTTCAGAGGCAAGAATATTTTTGTCCGCACTTTGCACTCCCATGCAAAATAGGGCTGTAAAGATTACCAATAGGGCTAGCTTGCAGCCATACATAATCAAACCTTAGTCAATATTTTAGTCGAGTTCCTATTTCGGCTAAAAGTCGTACTTTAAGTTTAGTCTATTTTGACAAAATCATTGCAGTCGACACGATTTGAATTGTGAAATGCTTGCTAGAATGTTGCTAAGTACAAGAGGGTTGATATGTTCTGCTTTATCTTATTTGCTTATGAGAATGTTAACCCTGAGTAGAAACTGTGCTTAGGGATAATTTTTAAAAATAACCCTTTTTGCTTCCGATTAACTGTGCTATTTTTCACGGCTTTTTTACGATTAACGGGATAGACTCATGTTTGTTGGATTTGACTATGGTAGTGCCAATTGTGCGATTGGTATTATGCAAGGTGAAGAGGTCTGTTTAGTCCCGCTTAGTGGTGATGCAAAGTACTTAAGCTCAACGCTCTATGCGATGGACAGAGAGCTGATTGCCGAAGAGGTGCTCAAGCAACTGCCAAACGAGCAAAAATCTGAATATACCCGTTTACGCTCCGCTCAATTAAGCCGTGCCGCATCAATGCGTCGTGAGCTAGATCTGCTGCCCCATGAGCAAGCTGTTTTCGTTGGTGAAGCTGCTGTAGAGGCTTATTTAGAGATGCCAGACGAAGGCTTTTATGTTCGCTCGCCTAAATCATTCCTCGGCGCAACAGGGCTAAGAGACAATCAAATAGCATTGTTTGAGGATATCGTCACGTTAATGATGATGCATATTAAAACCGTTGCTGAAAAAAATATGCTTGAAAACGGTGTGATAACTCACGCGGTTATTGGTCGCCCGGTCAATTTTCAAGGTATAGGCGGCGAGCAAAGCAATCTACAAGCAGAAGCTATTTTATCTTTAGCGGCCAAACGTGCAGGCTTTATCGATGTAGATTTCCTCTTTGAACCCCTCGCAGCCGGAATGGACTATGAAGCTTCATTAGATGAAGATGTCACTGTGCTGGTGGTCGATGTGGGCGGTGGTACTACGGATTGCTCTATGGTGAAGATGGGGCCAAGTCATATTGATAATGCAGATAGAAGCCAGGACTTTTTAGGTCATAGTGGCCAACGCATCGGCGGTAACGATCTCGATATTGCACTATCAATGGCCGCATTTATGCCGCATCTTGGCTTAGGCAGCTTAATGGTCAATAAGCTTCCAGTGCCAAGTAAACCATTTTGGAATGCCGTGGCTGTTAACGACATTAGTGCGCAACGTGATTTTGCAGCCTTGAACTCAAAAAAACTCATCGAAGAGTTAATTAAAGATGCACAACAACCAGAACTTATAACGCGGCTGCTAAAAGTTCAAAAAGAGCAGTTAGGCTATAAATTGGTTCGTAGTGCTGAGCAAAGTAAAATAGCGCTTTCTAGCGAAGACAGTATTGATACGCCACTGAGCTTTGTCCATGCAGGTCTGCATGCCAAGGTAACAGAAGCTGATTTTGAAAATGCGATAACCATGCCACTGAGTAAAGTCGAGTCGTTGATGCGAGAAGCATTGGAGACATCAGGGGTTAAGCCCGACAGAATTTACGTCACCGGCGGCACGGCTCGTAGCCCTGCTATATACCGCAGGATCTCAGGCTTATTCCCTGATATTCCGATTGTAGTTGGCGATCACTTTGGTAGTGTAACGGCGGGTTTAACCCGTTGGGCGCAAAGAGTATTTGCGTAGCGTTTTGTTATACTGATTGCTCTAAAGGTAAGCTTGATACTCAGCGATTTACTTTCATGTGAGTATGCAATATTAATAAGGAAAAGTGATGAATAAAATAGCGTTATTAAAAGCGGGATTGCTTGGGATTGTTGCCAGCGCTACTTTAGCGGGTTGCGGTGATGATGTTGGCAAGGTAAGTCTAGGCTTGTTTACCACTAAAGATGTGATTATTGATGCCCGTCATGACCCCAAAGTGGCTGGGGTGACATGTCATATCAGCCGTATTGAAGCCAACCTCAGTTTGGCTGACCCATCTGATATGAGCATCTCCTGTCGTCAAACTGGGCCTATCTCAGCCGCAGATCTTGCGGATATCGATAAGAGTAAAAATGGTGAAGTGGTATTTAAAGCGTCACTGAGTGTTTTATTCAAGACGCTTAAAGTACGCCGTATTTACGATGCCGAGAATCAAACCTTACTTTACCTGTCATACTCAACCAAAGAGACCAATGGCAGTCACAAACATGCCTTGTCTACAGTGCCGTTATACGGCACTCAAGCTTGGGTTGATCCGGTCACTGTCCAAACTAATTAAAATAAGCGGCGCTATTTAGCCATATTAGATTACAAGGTAAATAGCGTCGTTCAATTAATACTTATCGCTTAAGCTTTAATTACTGCTAATAACACTGTTAGCGGTACCCGCAACCGAGTCATATACTATTTTTATTTCTGCGGTTTCACGACCCGCTGTGTCATTGAGTGTGCGTAGCACATAACTGCACTCGGTTTGCCCTGTCGGATTACTATCTGCAGGGTGGCGATATGCTTGAAAGTCACTGCCGTTATCGACACTGGACAATGAAACACTAACGGGATCTTCGATTAAGGTATTCCACAAATCAACGCAGCCTTGCTCTCCTTGGCCAATGTTGGTTGGTTGCCCCATTGGTTCGCCTTTATCTATTCCTAAAGGGAAGCCGTTAGCATTCATATCAAGTTCATCACCCGCATAGCCAGGCAGGTTATTCATTGGGCTATTGCCACCGACTATTTGCCATCGAGTATGGCTGAAGGTGAGAGCCTGTTGATATGAGGCTGCTATCGCTTTAACCCGGCTGATCTCAGCGTCACGCCTAAAATCAATAAACTTGGGCGCGGCGATCACCGCCAAAATGCCTAAAACGATAATGACTACAACTAACTCAATCAGCGTAAATCCGTTAACTCTACTCTTTGCGGCCATGCAATATTTTTTCCCAAAAGATCAGACCATTAGTTTAATAGTAATCGATTTGTTAATAAACAAAAATAAAAAACCGCCACAGCGGCGGTCTAATCTTAGCTTCCTAGGTGATAGGTCGTTTACGTAATACTGAAGCTACCTTGCATAATTGCCCAATGACCAGGGAAAGAGCAGAAGAAACGATAGTCACCATTTGGATCTAAATCGGTGATGCTAAAAGTAATGCTGGTTGATTCGCCACCGCCAATAATGTCGGTATGAGCGATGACTCTTGGCTCTCCAGGTTTTACGTAGCTATTGCCTGCGCCAGCGGCCATACCTTCATTAGCAATTGCTTGCATATCATCAGCTTTACTCAGCACCCAGTTATGCCCCATTGCGGACTTAGGCAGTTGGCCGCTATGGGTTAAGGTGAGAGTAATCTCTTTGCAGCTAGCAGGTACCGATAACTGCTTTTTATCGAACTGCATCGCATCAGTTGCTGAAATTGATAATTCACACTCGTTAGCGAAAGTTGTGCTGCTAAATAACATGAGCATCATAGCGGTAATAAGTATTGTCATAGAACGCATAGTTGTTCCTTATTAGATTAAGTTGAAAACCGAAGCATATTAGAACAAATGCAATCAAATGAGAATGATAATCAATTGTAAATAAGTTAAAGATAGTGATGCAGCTATGTTGGCTGTTATAAGGCAGGGGCATTTTGTCGCTTTTATTCAATCAACAGGTTTCGATGATTGCTATTATTTAATCACAGAATAAGCGTAGCTTTAGTCTGCATTAGCAACGGCTAACAGTTGTAATACGTACTTGCGGCGACAAGCGGCATACGAGTTTATTTATACTTGAATAATTTTAGATATCTGGAATGGAGAATGGCGTTGGAACAGCAAACTATCACGTTAACACAGCTGGGTTGGAGACCTTTTTTTCAGCAGCAACTTAGTCTCGAGGAGTTAACCGATCTCAGCATTGGGCGAGTGGTCGAGCAACATCGTAGCCATAATATACTGTTAAGTGAGGCTGGAAATATTCGGCTAACACTAACCCCTCAGTCAGAACGCATTTGTGTGGGAGATTGGGCACTTTTTGACGACTCAAACAGGCTAGTACGCCACTTAGAGCGTCAGTCACTGTTTCAGCGTAAAGCGCCAGGCAGTAAAGTGGCCACTCAGTTAATAGCTGCCAATGTCGACAGCGTAATGATTGTTTGTTCGCTTAATCACGATTTTAACCTAAGCCGCATTGAGCGCTACCTTGCGCTTGCAAAAGAAGCGCAGGTAGAGCCGGTGGTGGTACTGACTAAGCGCGACTTGTGTAGTGATGTCGATGATAAATGTCAGCAAGCACAGCAGCTTGATCCCTTTATGATGGTGCACGCAGTTAATGCGTTAGATGATGAAAGCCTGCAAGGCCTAGCAGTTTACTGCCAAACGGGCAAAACCTTGGCCTTTTTAGGATCTTCTGGTGTGGGTAAGTCAACACTTGTGAATGGGCTGATGGGCTTCGAAGCACAACTTACCAGTGGCGTACGTGAAGATGACAGTAAAGGGCGTCACACTACGACTTCACGAGCGCTCAAGTGGTTGCCACAAGGAGGACTGCTGATGGATACTCCTGGTATGCGAGAGCTGCAACTTAGCGATTGTGAGCAGGGCGTTAATGATACCTTTAGCGAAATTATTGATTTAGCACAGCAATGTCGCTTTGGTGATTGTAGCCATGAAAGCGAGCCGGACTGTGCGGTTCGAGCTGCAATCAATGACGGCTTACTCGATGAGCGCCGCTTAAATAGTTATCGAAAGTTAATGCGTGAACAAGCTTTAAATAGCGCAACCCTAGCGGAAAAACGCGCTAAAGATAAAGCACTAGGCAAAATGATCCAGGGTGTACAAACGGCTTCTAGAAAATTAAAGAAGAACTACTAGGGGCTGTTGATCT
>NZ_JBFRMK010000236.1:0-10932 GCF_041470405.1 Shewanella sp. 10N.286.45.A1 | reverse complement strand
AAGAATAGAAGCATTGAATCGAACCCAAAGGGCCGCGTTTCTTGGCTATTTTTACTGTGTTGTAGACTATTTGTGGAGAATAACTAAACGGCATAGCCTCCGCCTTGTCAAAATAGCCAATAAACTGCGGCAAAAACAACCGTGAAAGATCTACAATCCCTAAAATAGAAGGAATAGATATGACACCAACGCTACTCAAAATCGCTTTTATTGCTATCGGTATCTTCATTGTCTACAAACTGATTTTCAGCGGTAAGAAAGGGTTAACCGTTTTTGAAATGCATTTTAAAGAAGGCAGATTAAACTCCCACAAAGGTAAAATCCCTGAAAAGTTCGAAAAAGAGTGTCGTGCAATAGCCAAAGCCAACAAACTGACTTGCACCGTTAGAGCAGAAAAACTCAACGGCGTCAGATTGCATGTATCCGCCAATGTTGGCGATGACATTACTCAAAGAATTAGAAACATGTTCCCCTTTGAGTATTACGATAAGAAACAGGTCGATAACAGCCGTAAAAGCTCTTAGTTATCAGCTATAAGCTAGAGCGTTCACTCTGTGGCGCTCTATTCTTTTGCTTTACCTTCCTGCTCTTTCTCATCAGTTTCCTTCACCAGCTCATCATTAATAATCGGAGTGTTGTCACTTATCATCGGCGCTTGTCGTGAGCCCATAACATCCTCATCTGAACTAGCTGAAACCGAATAGCTGGCATTAGAGCCACAAGCCGACAACAGTATAAACAAAGATAAAACTGCTAAATGTTTCATTAAAAAATTCCTTTTAAATAGACGAGTAATAGCAGCATAAATGAATTATCTAAAGAAAGTTAGCTATGTTTTACCTAAAAATGTGTCTATTGATTGGGGATTGGTTGGCCCAAAATCGGTCAGTGATTTGGTTACTTTGAATCGCTTTGTTTAGCGATCACCAAGGTCACCTCAGCCATGGTGATCCCAAACTTAATAATATCGGTGCGATTAATAATGGTATTTTCATCCACTAAAAACATCCAATCATCAAAGCGAACTTGGTATTCGCTGCCATCGACTGGCAATATCATCTCGTATTCCCACTGCAATGCCATACCTACTGCACGGCCAGTGGCTTCGCCAAGAATGTCGTTGGCAGTACCAGTATAATTACCATCGCCGAGACTGGTGATGTTCCAAATGCGGATCTGTTTTTCACCATCATCATAGACAAACCACTCTTTTATCTCACCAACATCAGCGTCCCATTTAGCGATCATCTCAACGGTAAAACGTCGCACCACATTACCGCTATAATCTTGTACCACCCCATGAGCCGTTAGTGGCCCATTGAAGAATGTTTTTAAATCTAGCGAAGGTGTGCTGCCTTGGTAATCTTCTATATCACGGCTGCTACAGGCGTTCAGTAGTAGAGCCGTACCGAAAATGGCGAACGCTTTAAGCAAAGTGCTAACGCGAGTTGATATCCGCGCACTCGATTTAAACTGATTGATGTTGTTTAACATTCGCATGCGATCTCCCCTAACAGCTGTTTACGTAATTCAGGTCGGCTGGTTTGAGATGATAACCAAATGGCGAGAAAATCTTCGCTAAAGCCTTCCGGCATTAGCTCTTCTAATGGCTTACCGTTAAAATAAAATTGACTACTATCTGGGCTTAGCACTTGCAGGCTCAAGGTGTCTCCTTCGTTCACGTCGGGCCATAACTCACTAAGCGATGCTTGCCACTGTAACTGACGGCTTTGATCTAACTGCAAATGTTGCCATTGGTCGACTGTTGCTTCGAGCAAACGCTCACTGGGGATATCTTGGTAGTACTCAATCTCTAGTACCATTGGATATGTCCCCTGATTGTATTCACCATCTACGGTTAGTAGACGAGCACGGTAGAGTGTGAACCACCACCATTCCATCTCACCTCTTCCCACTTCTTTGAGAGAGGCAATGTCTGCGGCTACATTCACTTGTGAATTCTTGCTGGCAACAAACTGTGCGCTCGCTGATAGTGCCTGCAGATCTGTAGGCCCAACAGTGCGAAGCTGCGGGTTATCAACCCCCTGCTGTGCCATAGAATGTGTGCTAATTGCGGCCGCAAAACAAATTGCTGATCGAAAAAGGAGAGAGGATCCCATGATAACCTTCCTGTAAAGGTATATCAGTCAGGTTAACGCTTTAACGTTGCCTACTGACATTAACAAATATAGGAAATATTACGAACCAGACACTAAATAGGATCATTACACTGGTTAAATACTCTTGTGGCAGCACTACGGCATCAAAACGTGCTCCAGCGAGGTAGCTGATACAACCAAATACACCACCAAGGATCGCATTGATATAAAAAGGCAGTCTTTGAGTAAAAGCTAAGCTATAGCGCAGACTTATAGCAAAGTGGCACCAAAGCAGCCCGAGCCAGTATGGCATTTGTTGGAACTCAAACAGCTGCATATAGGTAAGAAGCGAGTCGATAATCCCCCCGCAAGCAACCACTTTAACCATACTCAGCAGATCTGATTGCCTATGACTCGATAATGCAAAGTGCAGCAGCAATAACCCTGAGCTTATTGCTATTACGCTGTTCTGGTACAAGATAGATAACCACCACACAGCTTGAAACATCAGTAAATTAATCAGATTCAGCTGCGTTGTGGTGAGTTTTCCTGTTCGAGCTAGTAGCATCTTGACGCTATAGCTCTGTTCTATATTGTGGTCTAACGGCAACCAGATGCACTGTGCTGGTCGTGCGCTCAAGGAACCCGCCCTCACAGTAACTAAGGTAGAATTTCCACATTCTAATAAAGTCATCGCCATAGCCAAGCGCTTTGATCTTTGGCTGTGCGGCATAAAAGTTATTCTGCCAATCTTTAAGGGTCTTGGCGTAGTCTAGCCCCATGTCATCAACAGACCAAGTGACAAAATCAGTATGCTTGGTTAACTCGTTCGTCATGCGGGTCACTGACGGTAGGCAGCCACCGGGGAAAATATAGCGCTGAATAAAGTCGACACTTTTTCGGTAACTATTATAACGTTGATCAGCAATGGTAATGGCCTGAATAAGTAGTCGACCATTGGGCTTTAATAGTGATTCAAGTTTCTTAAAGAACCCCGGCAAAAACTCATGCCCCACAGCTTCAATCATCTCGATGGACACCACTCTGTCGTATTCACCCGTTAGTATTCGGTAATCATCTTTAAGCAAGCAAACGCTATCAACTAACCCCTCTTGTTCGACTCGGCTTTTGGCGTATTCAAACTGTGCATCTGAAATCGTAGTAGTGGTCACTTTAACGCCATAGTGTTTTGCCGCGTAAATAGCTAATGCCCCCCAACCCGTGCCGACCTCGAGTAGAGTTTGCCCCGCTTTTAAATCCAATCGCTGGCAGATAGTTTCAAGCTTATGTTGCTGCGCCTCATCAAGCGAGGCATCAGCGTGCGGATATAACGCGCTAGAGTAGAGCATCTCTTTATCTAAAAACGCTTGGTACATGTCATTACCCAAGTCGTAATGCGCTAGAATATTCTTTTTTGAGCCCGCTTGAGTGTTACGGTTAAACAGATGCCCAAGTCGACTAAATGGCGTGGTTAACCAAGATAGTTTCTGCTCGAGCTTATCGAGTAGCGGTAAGTTTCTAGCGAAAATCTGCACCACCTTGGTCAAGTCTGGGCTACTCCAGTGGTGCTGAATAAAGGCCTCTCCTGCACCAATAGATCCCGACAGTAATATCTGTCGGTAAAATCGTGGATGAGTCACCACCAAGGTGGCATGCAGATCAGAGTCTTTGTTACCGAACTCATAACTGCTGTCTCCATCAATAAGACTCAAGTGCCCATCAGCTAGCGCAGGCAATACACTTAGAAGCAGCTTTTTGGCTACATTATCCGGTAAACCCGCGCTCGCCAGACTTTTCTTAGTTGCTATATTTTCCATTATTATCTCTCCGCTGACTTACCGGGGTGCCCAATAAAAGGCACTCGCTTGATAAAAATTTTTAGTGCTTGCCAATAGATCCCTTGTACAATTCGCAGTGTCATCAATGGAAACTGCAGTAACATTTTCCGTAAACTCTGATGAGACATCTCTCGTCTAAATAAGCACAAATTGGCATCAAATAACTTTTGACTACTGCGGTTTTCAATACCCACTTTCACTGATGAGTTGGGCGGTTGAATGCGCCAAATATATTTCATGTCTAAGTCCATAAAGGGCGATACATGAAAGGCCTTATCACTCGGTTGTGGGTTCGCTAAATCAACCAAGTAATAGTGACGTTGATTCCAAGGGGTATTACTGACTTCCGCCAACATATATTTGGGCTCATCACCTTGGTAACAAAAGAAGCAGTTTATCGGGCTAAAGTAGATCCCGAAGTGACGCACCTGGCCGACAAATACCACTCGATTACAGGTTATTTTTGCACCAAGCACTGCTATTTTCTCAAGCACTTTTACCTTTAAATCATTCACTTTAGCTGAACCGACTGATTCTCGATTGGTCGCTCTCAAGTAATCATTTGGATTAAAGCGCAAGGGAGCAAAACCAGTTGCAGAAAAAAGCCAGCTCATCTGTTCGATCAAGTTAACTTCATCTAGATCTAGCACCAACATTGCCATTTGGTAGTCAAAATCGTGCTTACGCGGGCTATAGCGGCGATGCTTAACATCGCCTTTATAAACACCACTATTTAATTGAATGTTCATAGCTGTAGCCCAAATGATTCACACACATCAAAGGCACTATGCACACCATCTTCATGAAAGCCGTTGTACCAGTAAGCTCCCGCAAAGTGGGTGTTATTCACTCCAGAAATCAG
This sequence comes from Shewanella sp. 10N.286.45.A1, assembly GCF_041470405.1. Lineage (NCBI taxonomy): Bacteria > Pseudomonadati > Pseudomonadota > Gammaproteobacteria > Alteromonadales > Shewanellaceae > Shewanella > Shewanella sp. 10N.286.45.A1. The sequence goes on along the minus strand of NZ_JBFRMK010000236.1, from coordinate 6,133 downwards.
CGTTCGCTGCGACTGAGCTTGCATCGTTTGCTCATTAAATACTGGGTGCGAATAGTTAAATACCCGCAGTACTTTGCTATTATCGATAAGTTCAGACTGGTTAAGCGTTACACAGAAAGTTGGCGCATCTATAGGCAAACGTTGCAAGATGTTCATGTTGTAAGTGACCGACGCTTGTTTGCGAGTATCGCCATCTAAGCGATAATTCCAACTGGCCCAAGCAGCCTTGCGCTTTGGTAATAAAGACTCGTCGCAGTGCAAAACCACTTCATTATTTTGGTAGGCAAGCTGACTTAATACGTTAACTTCATCTTCAGTGGCATCACTCAGCATGGCGAGTGCTTGGTCGCTATGACAGGCAAGTACCACCTCATCAAATTCTAACCACTGGCCATTAACCTGCAGCTTAACGCCATCGTCACTGCGCACTATTGCGCTTACCGGACTATTAAGGTGAATTGCAGATTTAAACGGTGCAATAAGGTCAGGTATGTAGCTACGTGAACCACCTTCTAATACGTACCACTGCGGTCTGTCAGTAATGTTTAGCAAGCCGTGATTTTGGAAGAACTGAATGAAGAAACGTAATGAAAATGCCTTCATGTCATCGATGCTTGAGGACCAAATAGCAGCGCCCATAGGCAGAATATAGTGCAGGCTAAAGAACTCACTAAAGCTTTCTTTTTCAAGCAGATCGCCAAGTGTTTGATAATCGTATCTATCGTCGACAAATGCTTGTTTACACAGCTTGTTAAAACGTAAAATTTCTCTAATAAATAGCCAGAAACGTGGGCGAAAGATATTACGCTTTTGCGCAAACAAGCTTGTTAGCGTATTGCCATTATATTCAAGCTGGGTCAGTGAGTTGTGCACGCTAAAGCTCATCTCTGTCGCCAGTGCTTTTACGTTTAAGCGGGCTAGAAGCTGCTCAAACCTTGGGTAGGTTCGGTCATTAAAGACGATAAAACCACTGTCAATGGCGTACTTTTTACCGTCTTTTTCAACATCGATAGTGGCAGTGTGGCCACCGATATAATCATTGGCTTCAAATACACTCACATCATGTTTTTGCGATAAAATATGTCCGCAAGTAAGGCCTGAGATCCCTGAACCTACAATGGCAATTCTTTTTCGATTACTGCTATCAATCGTTTCCATTAGCGCACCTTCCTATTCTCTGTAGGGATATTTGAGCGACTACTTTGGCCATGCTCATTAACATCATGTTGTGAGTTGTTTGTATTAATAGCTGATGATTCATCATGCTTTGGTTGCACTAACTTTTGCCAAACCCCTCGTGGTAACAGTGAGATAAATTTTAAAAGTAGAGTGAAACGACGTGGAAAGTGTATCTCTTGCTGACCTTTTGCTAAGCCACTTCGAATGGCAATAGATGCTTGCTGCGGCGTTTGTTGCATCGGCATTGCAAAGTCATTTTTATCTGTTAATGGTGTCTTCACAAAACCAGGACAGATAACGCTTACCCCTATCCCATGTGGCTTTAAATCAAGTGCTAGGCTGCTGGCGAGGTATTGCACAGCCGCTTTTGAAGCACCATAGGCCTCTGCTCTTGGAAACGGTAAGTAAACAGCGCTTGAGCCCATTAAAGCCAACTGGCTGCCACGAGACATTAACGGTAAAAAAGCACTAATGCAGTGACCCATCGAGATAACGTTAGTGCGGATAACTCGCTCAAACAATGCAGAGTCAAAGTGCAATGCATCGTCTACGTATTCACATGTACCGGCATTGAGAATCACCAAGTCCAAGTTTGTAAAGTCACCATTTTGAAGGCGCTCAGCTTCAGCCTTTACCGCATCAACATCATTAATATCAAACAGTAGTTTCTCTGCACCAACTAGCTTATCCAGCCCTTGTTTATTACGGCCACAAGCAAAGACTTTCCAGCCTTGCAGCAGGTAGTCACTGGCAAGCTGTAAACCAATACCAGAGCTAGCACCGGTGATCAGTACTGTTTTTTGTTGCTGCGAGGCCGAGGCTGAAGGATTCATTTGGCAACCTTAGACTTAATAAAACCAATCAAGCCACCCACTATTGGCAGCTGCTCATAGAGCATAGCGCCTAAGTCAAAGTAGTCTTGATGCTGGTTAATTTTGCCATCAAATGTCAGTAAACTAACGCCCTCAACACTAATGCCATTACCCGCGTTTAACTTGGGGTGAACAAGGTTCATGGTCCATTTCAATGCTGCGGTGCTTTCATCGCGGATCACTTGGTGGATAACGAAGTCTATCGACTCAACATTTTGATAAAGTGTTTTAAAATAATCCGTTAATGCATTGAGGCCGGCGATCTTATGTAGTGGATCACTAAAGCGGATGTCATCTGAGTAGATCTCATTGAGCAGCTCGAGATTGTCTTTGTTTAATTTTTGATACACAGAAACAAAGCGCGCTATAATCTCATGCGGCAATGCATCGGTACTTATCAACCGCTCATCTACTTGAACAGCTGGATCTGTAGTTTTGTTTGGCAAAACATTCAGAGTGTCGTGGTTTAGTGAATCTGCACTTGCTGTCATCCGAAAATCTCCTTATCTAGATCTACCGCTTCCACTTGGCTAACTCCGCGCTTCATTGCCGCTAGCTCTTTCAATGCTCTTTCGCGGGCAAATTTATGCTCGACGATAGGGTAAATATAGCTTTTGTTTGAAAAAAGTTCTGCTTGATTAGGTATTTTAAGTTTATGAATTAACTTTAAATCTACCGCTTCAAGCTCTGGTAAGTAGTTACGAATGAACCCACCCGTTGGATCAAACTTTTCGCACTGAGATATAGGATTAAATACTCTGAAATAGGGCTGCGCATCGCAACCAGTGCCAGCGGACCACTGCCAACCGCCATTATTGGCAGCCAGATCACCGTCAATAAGCTTCTGCCTGAAGTAACGCTCTCCCCAACGCCAGTCTATTAATAAGTGCTTGGTCAGAAAGCTGGCAACCACCATCCGCAAACGATTATGCATCCAGCCAGTTTGGTTTAATTGACGCATAGCGGCATCTACCAATGGATAGCCAGTGTTACCGTTACACCATGCTTCAAACTCTAGCTCGTTGTTTCTCCAAGCTATATTGTTAGCTAAGGGGTTAAAGTTTTGTCCTTTTGATAATCGAGGAAATGCCACCAGCAGATGTCGATAAAATTCCCGCCAAATAATTTCGTTTAGCCAGCAGCGGCCAGGACTTTGATCATTAATCAAAGCATCTGGAAAATGACTTAGCAACGCCACAATACACTGCCTTGCGCTAATAATACCGATGGCTAAGTAAGCTGATATTTGACTGGTACCATCAATGGCGGGAAAGTCACGATTAGCTTGATAGTCTGCCATTTTAGTCAAAGCAAACTGGCGTAGTTGCGTGAGTGCGACCTCTTCGCCAACCGCCCAAGCATCACTGGATACCTTGTCGCAATGGAGGGTGATTTTGTCAGTGATTAGCAATGGCGCACCAACAGGCGTGGGTGGAGCAATGGTATAGATAGCGCTTCGACTCGCTATTGCGCGCCATTTTTTAGCAAAGGGGGTGAATACTTTGTACATCTCTGCCGACAAGTTGAGCACGGTTAACGGCGCAATCAAACAGTGCTGCTGACAGAGCACCAACTCGACTTTATCGGCAACGGCCAGATCTCTTTGCTGCTCATTATATTCAGGCTCACAGCTGGCAAATACGTAATCGACCTGCCACTGGGTTGTGTATTGCGCGAGATAATCAGGGATCTGCTGGAAGCTACCTAGCTGATAAACATCTAGTGGGATCCCAAGTTCCGCCAGTGACATCGCAAGTTGGTTTAGCTGTCTTTCAATAAAATCTAGCTGAATTGGGGCAACGTCATGCTGCTGCCATTGCATTGGAGTCGCAATAAATAGCGCTCTGACTGAGTGACCTTCACGCAGTGCATGCTCGCAGGCAGCAACTAAGTTTTGATTGTCTTGCACACGTAAGTCATTACGAAACCATACAAGCGTATTTTCAGCTTTAGCTGTCATTTGCATCTCTCTCATTATTCATTTTAGTTGCAGTTTCTGCCGCTAATGTATTGCTTGATAACTGCTGCATGGAGATACTGGTTAACCCTAAAATACTGTTATTACTTGGGGCGTTGATGCCCCACAAGTGCAGTTCAACTTGTTGTTTTTTACTTAGCAGTTTTTTTCGTAACAACTGAACGATATGCGCATCTTCTGGGTTAAATTTAGGCGGGGCAACGAGCAACACTTGCTGACAACCGACCCGCTCAATCAGCTTTGAGACCTGCTCAAGCTCACTAATGGTAAGCTGCTGATGTTTAATATTGTTAGCACTGAGCTCTGCTGACAGCAGTATTGGCTGCCAGTCATCCACATCGCCAAAGCTCAGCAGTAATATTGCAGGGTTATGACTCTCTAATAACGCTAAACGCCTTGCAGAGAAAGCATCTGCTAACTCTCTTGCCAACCACGATCGAACAATTTTATCCTCACAGCTTAGTGCTGAACTTTTGCTAAAATCAGCTAGCCAAGGTAAAAACAGGCAAGTTTTTAGTACATTAAATGGGTAGATGGCTGTCAGTTCGCTAAGTTTGCGATGTAATCCACTGCCATCAAGGCTGATACAGCATTGATTCAAATAGCTAATATTCATCTGCCAGAAACTCACTTGCTCATCAGCATTGACTAAAGTCGAACTGGTAAAGGTTTGCTCGGATCCAGAAGCGGCGTCTTTCAGTAGTGGCTTCACTTTACTTATCGCAACGCCCTTATCGAGCCAACCTAAAACCTCTACAATTTGATCTATGTGTGTTTGGTTATATAGTCTGTGACCTTTGGCTGTACGCTTGGGGATTACAATACCGAAACGTCGCTGCCAAGCTCTTAACGTCACAGGGTTTACGCCTGTTTGCTCTGCCGCTTCACCGATACTAAACCAGGCTTCAGCTGTTGTTTCTGCCTTAAGCTGAGTCATGATCCCTCCCCACTGATGTTTACTGACTTTATCCAGATGACAATCACTCGCTAATCCATTAATACGCGTAGCGTAGCTTGAGCTCTTGTGGATGCGGGTTAAGGTAAACCTGCTTTTCAATATACGGCGTTGGAAACTCACGCAAATAATGGTTAATTAAGGTCATTGGCACCAAGATAGGCTGTAGCCCTTGGTTGTACTTTAAGATTGCTTCTGTGAGCTCTGCCTTTTGCGAGCTCGACAGGTGCTTTTTAAAATATCCCTGCATATGTTGCAGCGCACTGGTGTGGTTCTTTCGAGTCGCTTTGACCTTTAAGATCTGCATGAAGTAAGTGAAATAGGTATCAGCGATCTTGTTCAAGTCACCACTCATGTCCGCTAACAGAGGACCGAGCTCGCGGTAAAGCTTTGGGTTATGAGCCATCAACATGTATTTATAGCGAGCGTGAAAATCGAGAATATTACTCTTGGTAAAACCAGATGCTTGCAAGCAATGCCAATCGTGATAAGCATAAACACGGGTAAAGAAGTTCTCGCGGATTGGCAAGTCATGTAACCGCCCTTCCTCTTCAACGGGCAACAACGGATAACGTTCCATCAGTTTACGCGCGTAAACCCCAACACCTGATTTCCAACCATTATTGGTACCAAACTTGTATTCGGTTACACGTTCCATGCCACACGTTGGAGATTTTGCGCACAAGATATAGCCGCCGAGAAAATCCAGCTGTGCCACTTTTTTATCGCTAAACTCATTAAGTTTGTCGGTAACATCTATTGAGCCATCTGCACTTTTAACAAATATGATGTCACCCTTTTTTTCGAGGCGTACAGACTTTCTAGGCGCCCCCATGCCAATTGCCATCTCAGGGCAAACAGGTACATAGTCAAAATGTTCAGCGATCTCTTTTCGGCAGTAGCTTGAGGCTTTATGCCCGCCGTCGAAACGAACCTTCTCCCCCAATAAACATGCGCTTATTCCGATTTGAATTTTGTCTGAATTAAAATGGCTCATAGCATTACTCCCTTAATTTTAAAGTCATTACGCAGCATACTTGTACAAGGATCACTTTCTTGTACAAGTTTTTAATTCAGTATGGCAACTATCAGTATCTTTGCTGGCTTTATCCAAAAAAAACGCCAGCAATATGCTGTAATGCCGATCAT
>NZ_JBFRMK010000235.1:0-2409 GCF_041470405.1 Shewanella sp. 10N.286.45.A1 | reverse complement strand
TTGTGTAGAAGAGTCAGGGGCTAATGCTTACATTTAAAGAGTTAGAAATGACTTTGGAATTAAGCTTAACACTGTTCATCTATATCAGTTTTCCAGTGCTTTTATTCCGCTTTATGTACTACTTTTCGAAAATGCTCTATCGTGGCAGGCAGCAAGGTGTAGCAATTATTACTTATAAAACCCTATTTAATCCGTTTAACTTTCTGTTATTCCCAAGCTTACTTAACCCTCAAGGACTACTATATCGACGCTGCTGTATTTTGGCTCTGCTGCTACTGGTACTCATCTACTTGGTGATAATCTTAATCACTTAACCTGCTGCAGAAATTTAACTGCATTATTCAACTCTCGTGTTCTTGCCATTGGTGGCAACGAATTTAAAAATGCTTGGCCGTAAGGACGGTTAACAATTCTATTGTCACATAAGATAAGTACCCCTTTGTCTTTTTCATCGCGAATTAAGCGCCCTACTCCCTGATTGAGTGAGATAACCGCCTGTGGCAGCGAGATCTCAGTAAACGGATCTTTTCCCTCTCTAGCGATGCTTTCACTGCGCGCGCGATAAAGATTATCTTCGGGTGAAACAAACGGCAGCTTATCAATGATGACACAACTAAGCAGTTTTCCTCGTACGTCTACCCCCTCCCAAAATGCTCCAGTCCCTAGCAGTACTGCATTGCCCAATTGGCGGTATTTTTTCAGTAAGCTTTGCTTGTTAGCTTGACCTTGGACTAACAGCGGATATGAAACTCGACGCTGCAGAGCAACTGCGACTTGGTTCAACATTCGATGGCTAGTGAATAGAATAAAAGTTCGTCCCTGAGCCGCTTCAATCGCTTGCACACAAACATCAACAAACTGCGGTAATATCGCACTGTGATTACTGACGCTAGCCAAATGGCGTGGCACGCAAAACAGGGCATTGTTGGCATAGTCAAAAGGGCTTTGTAGCAATAGCTGTTTGCAGTTACCTATACCCAGCTGTTTAGTGAACAGACTCAGATCTTGATTTATCTGCAGCGTAGCCGAAGTAAAAATCCACGCTACTTTTTCGTCAAATAGCTTTTTACACTCTTTAGCGACATCAATTGGCGCAATCCTTAACATCAAGTAACGATGGCCGTAATCAATACTATAGGCAGCTTGATTGTTCTCACACAAAAAAAACAGTTCGAGTTTAGCCGTTTGAACATCCAACTTTTCGAGTGCATCATCTAAATTATCACTGCGACCGACATGACCCTGCAATACGCTTTTCAACGTGGTTAGCTCTTTAAATAGAGACCAAGATTGTGCAGATAGCGTTTTATTACTTAACATTCTGCGCCAATCAGTATCACCGCTCTCGAAAAGTGTTTGCTGCCAATCATTAAGCAAAGTTAAGCAACGAGCACTCAGTAGCTCTATCTGTTTAGCATCGCGAAGTTCTTTGCGATATATATCAGAAAATTGTTGCAGTAACTCCGCTATCACTCTGGTTGAACATTGCTGGCCAAAGTAGGTAACAGCGATATCGGGCAGTAAATGAGCCTCATCAAAAATCACCACATCGGGATCGGGCAATAACTCCGCAAAGCCAGTCTCTTTAATAATTTTATCGGCTAGGAATAAGTGGTGATTAACCACAATAACTTGAGCGTCCATGGCGCGATTACGTGCTTTTCGGGTAAAGCAAACATCATAATGATCACAGCGTTGACCTATACAAGTTTCCTTAGCACTGCTGATTAAAGGCAGTGCTTGCGAGCTTTCTGACACCGCGGTTAGGCCACCAAGATCACCATCCGTTGTCTGCCCTGCCCATTGATTGATCCTCAATAAGTCGTCAAGGATCTGTGTATCCATTGAACTCGCACCCGATAACTCCTTTTCCATCAAATGTTGGCAAAGATAGTTATTGCGGCCTTTTAATAAGGCTACTTTAGGTGATAAACCAAGCATTAACAGTAATGCGGGCAGGTCTTTGTAAAATAGCTGCTCCTGTAGGTTCTTACTGCCGGTACTGACAATAATTTGCTTATGACTAAGTAGTGCAGGAATAAGATAAGCGAAGGTTTTTCCCACGCCCGTGCCCGCCTCGACCACAAGGTTTTGACGACTTAATATAGAGTCACTAACCGCTTCAGCCATTTGTTGCTGTACTAAACGCAGGCTAAAGCCCTTAATTGCTTTAGCCAATGCACCATCAGCTGAAAATGCCGCTAGCACTTGCTGTGTTAATTTCATGCTCAAACGAAACCGCACTTGGTCGTCATAGTGTCCAACATTCTTATCATAAAAGAGGATTACGCTTGAGTGTAACGTATGCTGTTATAGGCTTATAGCGCTTCATACCCGATTAACACTAAAAACATCGGAATTGGCTAGGGGCTGTTGTTCTTTCGAGCTTAGTTTTTGTTCGGTTCTTTA
>NZ_JBFRMK010000234.1:917-1168 GCF_041470405.1 Shewanella sp. 10N.286.45.A1 | reverse complement strand
TGGCTGGCTAATGTATTTTGTCCCACATTAGCTTTATAAGCCCAAAGCTTTAATTGTGCTACTGACCATTTTTATCAGTGAAAATGATTTTGACGCATTTCCGCGTTAAGCTTCAAACCGCAAGGGTATAAATTTAAACACCAGTTAACCAGTGTAGATACGGCTGAAGCCGTCGAAAACATGGCCAATTCTGTTCCATACATAATTTGGCATTCCCTCCGTCCATGGAGGTCTGATGTTTTCGCTGAGCT
>NZ_JBFRMK010000234.1:0-204 GCF_041470405.1 Shewanella sp. 10N.286.45.A1 | reverse complement strand
CTGATGTTTTCGCTGAGCTTACATGGACGTACTTGAAGCGTGCTTCAGCAGTGTCTGCACATACCCCGCTGGAGGCGATTAATAGCCATGAGACGACACGTTCAAATAGGTTGCTTGATAACACCAGTCAAAAATGTAATTAGTCTTCATTCAAAGGCCAACTAACTTTGGGGCAAAATTGAGTAACAAAACTCGTAGAGCACA
>NZ_JBFRMK010000233.1:0-865 GCF_041470405.1 Shewanella sp. 10N.286.45.A1 | reverse complement strand
AGAAATACATTAGCCAGCCATTATTAATCAACAACATAGCAGACTCTCACCAAGTATATCTATGACGGCTTGATTCCTCGCCTCTAATCTTCGCCCAACACACTAATAGGCTATGCGAAGTAGGCCCTAAGAACGTAAAACAGACACGTATAGTTAGTTTTTCGGTAAGGAAGGTTAACTCTGTCAATTTGACTGAGGAACGATGTGGTAAGTGACGATTTGAATTTAGCTGGTGGGAATATACCGACAACTACTTGAGAAGTGTCGCCTTCGTTTATTCAAATGCTCACAGTAGTAACTAAACTCTTGCAATGTGCCTACAGGACCATGAAACAGTTGGCCAAATTCAGTGACGATTTTTATCCAGTTTGCTGTCGGGATATTTAGCCGGTCAAGTATGCCACTAGCCTTTGAATCGATGGCCCCACGTTTGTCATCTCGAATGGCTCGGCCTGTCTCATCTACCAATACAAGGTAGTCTTGCAGTGAGAAAGCTATACCTTTGGGTTGATTAGCGCGTTCATTACCAACAAACGATAAAAGACTTTTGGGTTGCTCACCTGATAGTGCAGCTTTCACTCTGAGCTTGATACTAGTGAAATCTGATTGCTCGGGTGTACTAGCCATTTGGGCTCGAATCGGGTTGAGCTCCACATAGGCCATGCAAGCCAATACTGCAGCTTCATCCAGTAAAGCTTGAGACTTAAACCGCCCTTCCCAGAAATGGCCTGTGCAATTGTCTTCTAGGTTGGCTTGTCTCGCAATAGGTTCATTGAGGCACCGCATAAACCAACTAATATCACTTAGCCTTGAGCGATAGGTCGCTATTAGATGTTTAAGCTGGGCAACAGCATACTCTTCAATC
>NZ_JBFRMK010000232.1:0-9926 GCF_041470405.1 Shewanella sp. 10N.286.45.A1 | reverse complement strand
CTAAATGATCGGCATTACCGCATTATGCGGCCTTTTTTAATTATAAAAAACGTTTAGAAATGCCACTGCAGGTAAACCGATTGATAGTTACTGCCACCACTTATGCGGCCAAAAGCTGAGCTTGATTCAAAAATGCCGGAGCGGTGATGGATACTGTAACCAAACCAGAGATTTTCCATATCGCGTGAATTGAAAATATCACCGACATTGACATCTAAAGAGAAATCTAAGTAGTTAAGCAGCTTCGATGGTTTGTAATTTTTCTCTGCAAGCTCGCTCGATTCTATATAGGTCACGCTACTGGCATAAGATAAACCTTCGGCGACACCAAGCCTGAAGCGCGGCCCAATTTGGAAGGTGTAATAGGTCTTAATTGCGATAATGGCTTCGGCAATATCATTCTGAACTTCTGAGTCATGATGCCAGACTATCCCTGGGGTTAAATACATTTCGATGGGCAGAGTAAACAAGGTATCGGTTAACTGTGTTCCATAAAAAGCCGAGGTCATCTGGTTGTTGTAAGGATCGGTTTTGGTCTGCCACTTGAGTATGGCATTCAGATTTGATGGTGTTGCCCAACCGTGGGCTATACGCAGGTATTCAGTCGGCTTTTCCTGTTTAGTTATGACAGGTTTAGCTGAGTAACTCTTTTTCTTTGACTCGGGGAAAAAGCCGAAACCAAAGAAGGACTCATACTGAAAACGGTTGTTAATAGTAGGCAGGTTATAAACATCATCTTCTAAGCGGCCAACGCCGAATTGGCCGAGTAGATATAGATTACTAATCACATGGTAACGTGCTTTAACACCTGCATTAAAGCTCACGCCACCGCCAACATCATATTGTTCTAAGCCGTAATAGAACTGATTAAAGTCAGCACTTTTCCATTGGAACTCAGCGTAGGGTATTAAGCGCCAGTCTTCAGACTCCCAAAGGTATTGGGTTCGGCTATAACCATAGCTGCGCTTGTGCGAATCAGATAGAAAGGCCAAGTCGACATCCCACTGATCTTTAACAAAGCGGTATTGTAGCCCGAAATCGAAAGCTTGTGATTGGGTATCATTTTGCAGTTCTTGCGGGATATCAACAAAACGGAAGCGGGTGTAAAGGTTTACTTGATGGTTATCGTTTTTCCAAATATGCCCTGCGGCTTCCATACCGTTTATGTAGAAATAGTCATTTTGAAAATAGATAAGTGGCAGTGTGTCATACACTTCATCTTCTTCGGTGGCATAAGGAATATCACCGCGGCGCATACCAATACCTATGCCCCAGTTATCACTCCATTGATATGTTGCTGGTTGCAGGGCAGCTTCATTAGTCACTGGAGCGGTTTTAACTGGCTCATCATTGGCCTGAACAGCACTTAAAGGGGTGAGCAGCATCAAGCTGACAGAGAGCGTGGTAATGAAATTTAGTTTCATATTATTCTTCTTATTTAAAAAGCATGGACTTTGCTCTGTGTTATCGATTTTACTGAGGGAACGACCATTAATGGTAATCAATCCCTCGCCTACATGGATGTAGGTGCTTAGGTTCAGCATGGCGCAATGAACCTGCGATTAAAGCCTATTAAATTCCCACTGAATCCTGCATCTTCAGGTAGCACGGGTATAAGCGCAGTATCTGTTTCATGAAGTATAAGTAAAATTTACTTTTAAGTCTGATTTTTATACATAAGCTTAACAAATTAAGATAAATCTATGATTAAAAAAAAGACCGCAAATGCGGTCTTTTTAGGTTTGTATATTGCCTTAATCAGCTTCTTTCAAGCTTTGCGTTAACTCAACAATGGCTTTCTTACCATCGCCAAACAACATGACTGAGTTATCCATTGCAAATAATGGGTTAGGCAAGCCAGCAAAACCAGGGCTCAGTGAACGCTTGACCACTACTACCGTTCTAGCTTTGTCGACGTTAAGAATTGGCATACCGTAAATTGGGCTACCTTTATCTTCGCGTGCCATTGGGTTGGTAACATCATTGGCACCAATAACAATCGCAACATCAGTCTGCTCAAACTGCGGGTTAATCTCGTCCATCTCGATTAACTGCTCGTAAGGCACTTCAGCTTCTGCTAGTAACACGTTCATGTGCCCAGGCATACGTCCGGCGACAGGGTGAATAGCGTAAAGCACATTGGTGCCACGCGCTTCCATAACTGACGCTAGTTCGCGCACTGCATGCTGTGCTTGCGCCATCGCTAAACCGTAACCTGGCACAATCACAACGCGCTCAGCGGTTTCTAGTAGCATGGCTACCTCTTCAGGTGATGAAGAGGTGACTTTACCGGCATAGACTTCGTCAGCATCGACGGTTTCGCCGCCTTCTGCCATCACGCCAAATAGCACGTTAAATAGCGAGCGGTTCATCGCTTTACACATGATCTGCGTCAGAATAATACCTGATGCGCCAACCAAAGAACCCGATACAATCAGTACTGTATTGCCGGTAATGAAACCTGTGGTTGCCGCTGCAATACCCGAATATGAGTTAAGCAGTGCAATAACTACTGGCATGTCTGCGCCGCCAATAGGGATGACTAACAACAAACCGAGTACCAGAGATACAGCAACCAGTGCGTAGATAAGGTTGATGTTGCTTGGATCCATCACAATAGCAATGGCTAACCCAATAGCACTTATTAGCAGTAATGCATTGAAGATTTTATTACCTGGCACCTTTATCGGGTTACCAGAGATAAGCTCCTGCAGCTTTGCAAAGGCGATAAATGAACCAGAAAGCGTCACCGCACCAATAATCACTGTTGCACTAATCGACACCAGTGCAACGGTATGAGTGGCTGACTCTGGGTCAAGGAAGTTAGCGAGTGCGATAAACAGTGACGCGCCGCCACCAAAACCGTTTAGCATCGCAACCATTTGTGGCATTGAAGTCACTTGGATTTTGGTCGCCATCACAGCGCCAATGGTACCACCGAGTAACACACCAGCAATAATCCACTCGTAGCTCAAAATGCTTTGATCTAACAAGGTAACCACGACAGCGATGAACATACCGAGTGCTGAAAGTTGGTTACCTCGTACTGCCGTACGGGGCTTGGTTAGGCCTTTTATCCCTAAGATAAATAAGCTCGCAGCCACCAAATAGGCGAGATAAATAATCGTCGTACTCATAGTGGCTTATTTCCTTTTGAACATAGCTAGCATGCGGTTAGTAACCATGTAGCCACCAACAACATTAATTGTGGCAAGTACCACAGCGATAAAACCTAACACATTAACCCAGACTCCCGCGCCAGAACCGGCTGACAACAGTGCGCCAACTAGTGAGATCCCAGAGATTGCGTTTGAACCTGACATCAACGGTGTATGTAGTGTTGGCGGTACTTTAGTGATCATCTCGACGCCGAGGAACACTGCGACCATAAATAGGGTCAGTAAAAGTAAAATTTCCATTTATTTAGCCTCAGGTGTAGCAGCTTCAGGTGTTGGTTCCTGCGCTGGTAGTCCTAAAAGATCGCGTAGACGCGCACTTGCCACTTCGCCTTTGTGCGCCACAACAGTATCGTTAACAATTTCATCGTCGAAATCGAGATGCAATACACCATCGTTGTCGACAATCAGTTTAAGTAGGTTTTCGATGTTAGTACCGTACATTTGGCTAGCATGATTAGCCGCACTGCCAGGCACATTTGATGGACCTAGAATGGTCACACCTTTGTAAACCACCTCTTTGTCGACTTCTGTTAGCTCACAGTTACCGCCAGTTTCAGCGGCAAGATCAACGATGATAGTGCCACTTTTCATGCCATCAACCATCTCTTTAGTGATCAAGATAGGTGCTTTTCGACCTGGAATAGCAGCAGTGGTGATAACGATATCTTGCTGGGCTAAAACGTTGGCCATTGCTTGCTGTTGACGTTTTAAGAAGTCATCGCTTTGCTCGGCGGCGTAACCACCTTTGGTTTCGGTATTTTCAGTTTCTAAATCGAGCTCTACTGGTTTTGCACCGACAGAGATGATCTGTTCACGAGCCGCAGGGCGAATATCGTAAGCTTCAACCACCGCGCCTAAACGTTTAGCGGTTGCACAAGCTTGCAGGCCTGCTACGCCAACACCCATGATAAAGGCGCGTGCAGGTTTGAGGGTGCCTGCTGCTGTCATCATCATCGGAAACAAACGTGGTGCTTTATGGGCTGCCAGTAACACCGCTTTATAACCTGCAATCGTGGCCATCGACGATAAGATATCCATGCTTTGCGCGCGTGTAATTCGCGGCACTAGCTCAAGAGCAACCGCTGTAGCGCCTGTCTCTGCAATGGCTTGAGCATTCTCAGGCTGAGCTAAAGGATCCATCATACCGACGACAATCTGCTCTGGTTTAATGCTTGTCTTGAGCTCTGCAAGCTGTTCGCCTTTAGCGTTAACAACAGTAATTACATCGGCGTTACTTAGGACTTGTTCGCGGGAGACGACTGTTGCGCCTGCTGCGATATAGTCTTCATCGGTAAACCCTGCGTTACTTCCTGCATTGCTTTCGACCAGTACTTGCACATTCTTTTTTAGGAGTCGGGCCACATTGGCTGGGATCAGTGCAACTCGACTTTCTCCAGCGTGACTTTCTTTGGGGATACCTAACTTCACAAAGGTTAACCTCTCAGTTGAGGACATTCGTAGGGACAGATGTCATTTTTTATTTGTAAGGTTGCATATTGTGGCGACTCTGAATTTAGACACAAGTGCATATTTTTCAATATCGTGTTTCCGGTACTGGTCAGACTGAAAATTTTGCGCTAGGCCACACTTTTAGATAGAAGTTTGCTGTCATCAAGCCCACTAAAAGTGAATTCATTCAAATGTCAGTTACTTTTGTAGCTTAATTTTCGAATTTTGTATATTCCAAAATGGAATTAAAAATCATCTTTTATTCTTTTTTACTTTTGGAGTGAAGGGCTAAGCTTGCCAACATTATACTGATACTGGGCCGTCCTAATGTTGTTAAAAGAGCTTTCATCACTCGCATCACCTTTGTCTTCTGGACAGGTCGATAAGTTAAAACAGCTAACTGCTGAGCTGAGTGCCGTTCAACTTGCATGGGTAAGTGGTTACCTCGCGGCTACGTCAGAGCAAGGAACATCCGCTGCACCACAAGTAAGTGCAGAGCAAACGATTACTATTTTATATGGTAGCCAGACCGGTAACGGTCGTGGGGTTGCAACTGAGCTTGCTGAGAAAGCACAAGCGCAAGGTTACGCAGTTAACTTGGTTTCAATGGGCGATTACAAAGCGCGTCAGCTAAAACAGGAAACACTGCTACTTCTCGTTGTAAGCACACATGGTGAAGGTGATGCGCCAGATGATGCTATCGAATTGCATAAATTCTTGTCATCAAAGCGTGCCCCTAAGTTAGATAACCTTAATTACTCGGTATTGGCATTAGGTGATTCAAGCTATGAATTCTTCTGCCAGACGGGTAAAGATTTTGATACTCGCTTAGCTGCACTTGGTGCAACTGCTATTTCACCGCTTATTGAGTGCGATGTTGATTACGAAGAGCTCGCTGCTACTTGGCAAGAGAGCGTACTTGAAGCCGTTAAGCCATTAATCGGCAGTGCAGGTGCTAGCGTGGTTTCAATTGCTGGCGCTGCAACATCAGCAACATCAAGCTTTACTAAGCAAAAACCTTACACCGCTGAATTATTAGTCAGCCAAAAGCTAACGGGGCGAGATTCTGATCGCGATGTACGCCATGTTGAAATTGAACTGGGTGAATCAGGTATTAGTTATCAGGCGGGTGACGCGCTGGGTGTGTGGTTTACTAACAGCGAACAATTGGTTAATGAACTGCTTGAAAGCTTGAACCTCAACGGTGACGAACAAGTGGCCTTAGGTAGCGACAATGTGAGTTTGCGAGATGCGCTACTTAATAAGAAAGAGTTAACACAACTTTACCCTGGACTGGTAACAGGCTGGGCAGAACTCAGTCAAAGCCAAGCATTGCTCGACATCAGTAGCGATAAAGCGCTGGTTCGTGAATATATTAATAATAACCAAGTGGCTGATTTAGTGCGCCAGCATCCCGCAACAGTGAATGCTGAGCAACTAGTTGGCTTGCTTCGTGGTATCACGCCAAGGCTCTACTCTATTGCGTCTAGCCAAGCTGAAGTGGAATCAGAAGTGCACTTAACGGTAGCGTTGGTTGAAGATGAGCGTGATGGTGTTGCCCGCTTTGGCGGCGCTTCTCAGTTCCTCGCTAGTGCAGAAGAGGGACAACAGTTACAAGTTTATGTTGAACCTAATAATCACTTCCGCCTACCAGAAAACCCGGAAACACCTGTCATCATGGTTGGTCCTGGAACGGGTGTCGCACCCTTTAGAGCATTTATGCAGCAACGTTCAGCCGATGGCATCGAAGGCAACGCATGGCTAATATTTGGTAATCCTCACTTTGAACAAGATTTCTTGTATCAAACAGAATGGCAGCAATACCTGCAGAGTGGTGAGCTTTCACGCATCGATTTAGCTTTCTCTCGCGATCAAGAACATAAAGTGTATGTGCAACATAAGATTGCTGAGCAAGGCGAAACGCTATGGCAGTGGTTAGAAAATGGTGCACATTTCTATATCTGTGGCGATGCAGAGCGCATGGCGAAAGATGTACACCAAGCACTACTAGATGTCGCGGTTAAGTTTGGCGGTAAAACCATTGAGCAAGCAGAAGAGTACCTAGAGACCCTGCGAGCAGCAAAGCGTTACCAAAAAGACGTTTACTGATCTCTATTTGAGCAAGCAGAACGCATTGATGAGGCGCTGGTCGTTAATCTACCAGCAGCATATATAAAAGAATAATAGAGAGTATCTTGCTATGAGTGAGAAGAAGTTAGCAGTAAACGAATATTTAAAGACCGACAGTGATTACTTACGTGGCACCATTCAAGAGGGTTTGGACACGGCGGTTACCGGTGCATTTAGTGAAGGTGATCAGCAGTTAATTAAGTTTCATGGTTTCTATCAACAAGATGACCGTGACTTGCGAAACGAGCGTAAAGAGCAAAAGCTGGAGCCGCTTTATAGCTTTATGTTGCGTGCTCGTGTTGCTGGTGGCGTGTGTTCGCCACAGCAATGGTTAGCGGTTGACGATATTGCTTCAAACCTAACTAGTTCAAACAGCATTCGTTTAACGACGCGTCAAACTTTTCAATATCATGGTATTCCAAAGCGTAACTTGAAGACCATTATTCAAGATCTTGACCGTGAAGCATTGGATTCGATTGCAGCTTGTGGTGATGTAAACCGCAACGTGATGTGTAACCCAAATCCGGTTGAGTCAAAGTTACATCAGCAAGCTTATGCTTACGCCAAGCAATTGTCTGACAATATGCTGCCGCACACAAAAGCGTACGCTGAGATCTGGTTAGATGATGAGAAGTTAGTTACAACAGAAGGTCAAGAGGTTGAGCCTGTTTACGGTAAGACTTACCTACCACGTAAATTTAAGATGGCTGTCGCAGTACCGCCAGATAATGATGTTGATGTTTATACCAATGATTTAGGCTTTGTGGCTGTTGCCGAAGCGGGTGAGTTAGTTGGTTTTAATATGGTTGCTGGTGGCGGCATGGGCTCGACTCATGGTGAAGTTGCCACTTTTCCGCGTTTAGCTGACGACTTTGGCTACATTAAGGCGGAAGATACCCTTAAGTTTGCCGAAGCGGTGATGACCGTACAGCGTGATTGGGGTAACCGAGAGAACCGTAAACTTTCTCGTCTTAAGTATACGATTGTGAAGCACGGCTATGACGCCTTTAAAGCGGAAGTTGAAAAGCGCACGGGTATTAAGTTTCAACCAAAGCGTGATGTGGTCATTGGTGATCGCGGCGATCGCTATGGTTGGAAGCAGGGTGTTGATGACAACTGGCATTTAACCCTATTCATTGAAGGCGGTCGTGTTAAAGACTTACCGGGTCAACCGCTGCAAACAGGCCTGAGAGAGATTGCAAAAATTCACCAAGGTGATTTCCGCATGACCTCTAACCAAAACATTATTATTGCTGGTGTTCCTGCAGCTGATAAAGACAAAGTTGAAGCGCTAGCAAGGCAGCACGGGTTGATGGGTAAGCTTATTACCGAAACCCGTGGTCACTCGATTGCCTGTGTAGCGCTACCAACCTGTGCGTTAGCAATGGCTGAAGCGGAGCGTTATTTCCCGGACTTCTTGACCAAAGTAGAAGCATTACAAGATAAGCATGGCTTTTTGGATCAAGGTATTGTGATCCGCATGACAGGTTGCCCTAACGGCTGTGCCCGTCCATTCGCTGCTGAGATTGGCTTAGTGGGTAAAGCACCTGGTCGTTATAACCTTTATCTTGGTGCAAGCTTTGAAGGAACACGGTTAAACAAGTTGTACCGTGAGAATATCCAAGAAGCTGAGATCCTTGCTGAGTTAGATAGCTTGTTCGCACGTTATGTTGCAGAGCGAGAAACCGGTGAGACATTTGGTAACTATACCGTTCGTAGCGGTGTTGTGACCGCAGTGATAGATGCTGCTAAGGACTTTCATGGCTGATTTGCAGAGTAATTCTGTTATCTCTAAAGAGGCGCTGGCAGCTTTGCTTTCAGCGCCAGAAGTAGAGCAGCGCGCAGAGCTAGAAAGAGTTAATGCATTTCTTGATGAGTTAACGCCGCCGCAACGAGTTGCTTGGGCGTTAGAATACTTGCCAGGTAAGGCTGCATTGTCCTCAAGCTTTGGCATACAAGCCGCAGTTATGCTGCACCTGGTTAGTCGCCAGCAGTCTGACATACCGGTAATTTTAACTGATACAGGATACCTTTTTAGCCAGACTTATAAGTTCATTGATGAGCTGACGGAGCGGCTTACCTTGAACCTTAAGGTATACGCCTCACCTTTAAGCGCTGCTTGGCAAGAGGCCAAATATGGCTTTTTGTGGTTGCAAGGAATTGATGGGCTGGATCGTTACAACCAGATCAATAAAGTTGAACCCATGCAACGTGCACTTAAAGAGTTAGAAGTAGGGACTTGGTTTGCAGGGCTTAGGCGCTCGCAGTCAAGCACCCGTGAAACTCTGCAAGTGCTAGCGATCCATGGTAAGCGATATAAGATGTTGCCAATCATCGAATGGAGCAATAAACAGGTTCATGATTACCTTACTGAGTTTGACCTACCTTACCACCCATTATGGGACCAAGGTTATGTCTCGGTTGGTGATACACATTCAAGTAAACCGCTTGAACTGGGTATGACTGAAGAGGAAACCAGGTTTAACGGTATAAAGCGTGAATGTGGCTTGCACTACGATATTTAATTTAGAGTTGTGAATACTGACTTTTAATGAATATCTAAGTGGTACTGATGTACAGCTTATAGGTTGTATAGTGTTATTTATTGCTATTTGATAACCATTTAACCCTATAAGTTAAAAGGACTTTAATTAGTTTTTAGTCCTTTTTTAAAATATTTGTACATTTTTACTCACAAGGTTATGCACAGCTGTTTTTTTTAAGCTATAGTTCATCGTTCCCGTAGATGGTTTTAGGAACTGTTCCGTATCAAACCTAATTAGGTTTAGTGACATTTAGTCTTCCACTGAATGATTCTTATAGTCGAGATATATGTATATTCTCCTATTTTAACATTCATCTAAATGTCGCAGGCGGAGTTGTCAGTAACCCAACAAACCAAGCTCAGTTTGCGCAACGTCAGCGCTTTAATTGAGTGCTTAGATTGGCTTGCTAGCGCCTGCTTATCCAAAGCGAGTTATCCCCCAGATAGCCTGATATGGCTGTCTGGGGCTTATCCTTCCCATAACCACGTTTTCAACAAACCCTTTAATCAATGACCCTTGTCGAAATCATAATCTGCAGCGAGAACACGACTCCAGTGCGCCAACGATTAATACCAATTATATTAAGTGCTTGACCCGTTCAGGGCCCCTCAGTCTTTTCAAT
>NZ_JBFRMK010000231.1:0-14662 GCF_041470405.1 Shewanella sp. 10N.286.45.A1 | reverse complement strand
TTCAGGTAGTACGGGTATATATAACCAAATTGGTATAATATAGCGGCTATAACAACCATCGAAAATAGCTATTCATGTTGACGCGAAAATTACCGCTACTTATCAATGCACAAGGGATCCAATGGTCCCAACAACGAATTTTTGCGGCTGCTAGTCAGATCTGCATTCTATTGATTTCGGTCGTTGTTCTTACCAATATTGTCATTACTCTTGGTGAAAGACGTCTACAAGAAGACTGGGCTACCCAGCGCTACAGTGAACTACAAGCGGTTGGAACACTGATAGCGGATAAAGTCTCGTTTCAACAATTTAGAACACAGATGTTTGCCACCTCAGAGTTGCTTAACAGCTATCTGCATTTACCCACTGAAGCTAATCAAGTAAAGCTACAAAATAACTGGGATATTGTCGTTGATAATATTCCTGAGCTATTAGGGATTGCACTTTATGACCCCCAAGGTCAGCTGAAATTTGCCACAGATGAAAATTTTGGTCACCATGCGTTACCACCGTCGTTGTTAGGCAGTTCACGCAACATGGGAGGTCATGAAATCTACACCTCTCCGCTTGAATTCAGCCCTATCAATGGCAAGCTAGAACCCTATCTCTATCAACTTGCATGGCTTGAAAACCCGGACCAAACAGTAAGAGGTTATCTGGTCGCCTACAATTCAATGTCACGCATGTTAAAAAACATCAAGCCCGCTTACTCGAGTAAACAGGCACCGTTAATGATGCTTGATACTCAAGGGCTGCTGTACTCTGGCGCACTTGAATCCCCTACTACCGGTCGATTACCAGAAACCATGGGCGGCAGCCTCAAGCAATCATATCCTGCCCTTTGGCGAAAAATGGCCACCAGTAATTTTGGCCAATTCCACGGCGATGATGCCACTTTTGTTTACCTTAAAGTCGAGCTAACAACGCAATACGAAACCCGCAGAGAGTACTTCCTGCTCTCCTATGTAAAGAACGATGATATTGCTGCCAAGTTTGAACAATGGCGCAATATTTTGATGGGTGGAGCGATATTCCTCACTCTACTCGCCTGCATTGTTATCTATCTAACCCATGCATACCGCTTAGTACAACGCTCACGAGACTTCAGTATTGATCTCGCCAATCGTCTATTTAATACCGATTCAGGCTATATTATTGCCAATGAGAACGGCCGAGTCCTCAGCGCCAACACTATGGCTGCAAAACTATTATCGCTCGAAATAGATGAACTGTCTGACCGTAGCTTACAGCGTATCTTGCATATGGATGACGAACAGTACCAAGAACTTGAAACACTGCTTACTGAAGATAAAGAGTGGCGTGGAGAGCTTAATACAGAGGCTTCTGAATATACTCAGTTATCTGTCAGTCTGCGCCTTGAATACGATATGGATAACAAGCAGAACTACACCTTAGTGACGTTTGAAGATATTGGCGAGTTAAAACATAGCCAAGAAGTAGCAAGGCTAAACCAACTACTTAATGATAATCCGATGGCAACCGTACTGTCTGATGCCAAAGGCGTCATCATCAAATCTAACGCTGCATTCAATTCTTTAATGCAGGTAAAAGATAGCCGTAATTTGCAGATTACAGACTTACTAACCGAAGACTTCAAAAATCAATGGCCACAGATCTCACAGCAACTAATCCTCAAAAAGACGTGGCAGGGACAGATACTATCTGCCAACAACCGCGCCAGCGATGACTGCATGCTTGCCACTTTAAAGGGGCATTTGGATGCATCAGACGATATAGAATACATTGTCTGCACCTTTGAGCACGCTAAGTTAAAGGTTCATGGCACAGAGCCAGGCAGTTCAGTCCCTCATCGCAGCACTATCTTTAACGATCGCCGCGATCTTGAGCGCTACTTTACTAATATGAGCCAAGAGAAAAAGGATTTTTCTAGCCTGATGCTACTCGATATTGCCGCCGAAGGCATGCTGAGCCATATGAGTGATATTGGCCAGTTAGAGAGTCGTCAAAAAGAGGTTGAAAGTCAGCTATTACGCGAGTTACCCAATAGTTATCAAATGTCACGTTGGCAGCTAGGTAAACTGATTATCATGTTACCAGATACGGATTCAGACCAAGCCCACTACTTTGCTATCGATACCCTGTCTAAGCTCAAAAGCAATGGTTTAGGCGACGGGATCTGTATCGGCATAGCAGCTTATCAAGGCGGTCAAGTACTAGAGCAATTCCTGAGTAATGCAGAGGTTGCTTTAAAGCGAGCTAAGCAAACTGATGAGCAAAACATCTGCCAAGCCTTTACTAGGCAAATTCTCTAGCACTCTGAATAATTAGCTAGTTTTAGCCTCTGCACTCTCTGTAGCGCTAGGGGCTAATAACTCATCTTCATACGGCGCTTCATCCATATTTCGCATACCTGCTGGCAGATCACTTTCAGTGATCTCGATAATGGTTGAGCGATTCATGGTTATCTTATAACGGGCGTATTGAGGCTCATCCTTACCCTCTTTAAGTACCAAAATAAGATTAACTTGATAGCGTCGCTCTACTGACTCGTTACTAATCTTACCGTCATGTTCTTTATAAATCTTTGCTTTACCGCGCTCCAAGTTTCTGGCGAAGGGGACAAAGCTAAAGTTAACCTGCTCTTGAATTTGCGAATAGCCTGCTAAAAAACCTTTAGCCGAAACCCGAGAGTGGATCCCATAATGTAAGATCTCAGCATCAACCTTATTCTGACTATGACGTTTCTTTAGGATCTTATTAACCTGAGGTGGCAGCTCCTTCTTACGCATGAACTCCATCCAGACTAACTGCTTACCAATAGATAGCTTAGTGGTCGTGTCACGCAACAGTCGGCTCCAACGAGGCCGGCCACGTTGAATAAGCCGCCACAGCGCATTTCGGATATCATCTTTAAAGATCTCACGAAAACCATAAATAACCGCAAGGGTTAACACTAGCGCGATGGTTAATCCGCTGAACACACCTTGTGCTTTAATAATCAAGGTGGAAACAACAATCATCACCATTGCAGTAGCAATGCCTGTGGTCATCTTCTTTAACCCAACACCTAATGGCTTAAGTTCCTCTTTAAGTACCACACCTTGTTGGATCAAACGTCTTAACAAATGCATTTTGTTGGCAATACGGTTGGCATCTTCTAACGTCTTAGAGGAGTTATATTTATGCTCTTTGCGGTATTGAGCCTCAGCACGACATAGTGCAACCACACTCTCGGTGATCTCGGTATAATCACTGCTTCTAGGTGCATGGGCTAACAGCTTAAGTAAGCGCTGCTCACATAGCCAAGACAAGTAATTATCGGCATTTTCAAAATAAGACTTCCACTTATCATCACTCGGCTCATTACGTCTAAAACGCTTAAGCAAGTGAACTACCTGCGCGCTTAGCTCCTCTAGAGAGGTATAGAACTGCGCTAGATCTTCAACTTGGGCCAGCTCTTTACTGTCAGTTTCAATCGCCACTGAAAATTGATAAGCAAACAGGTTTAAATAGAGGCGAAACTCATCTACGGTACGCTTTTTTTGACTGACAAAACGGCTTTGTACTAAAGGAAGGTGCAAGCCAGACGAATAGTAGGAACGGCGGCCAGTGATAGACGAGTGATAATACTCCTCTTCATTTAAGCTTTGCGGGTTTATGCCCATCTCTTTAGGCAGGAAGAAATACAGATCTAATCGACGGTTATCACCGACTTCCATCTGATGTAGAAATTTTATTGATAGTGATTCTTCTTGTTTAACTCTAATTTTAGCCACATATATCCTTTGAATGCATTTCAAAACAAACACATCGACCTAATCATTATAGTCTAACTCAGCGAGGAGAATTAGCTTTAACCCTGATCACAGACGCAGTATATACCGCCTATTTAAACTAACATAAAAGAGAAATAGCTAGTGGTTTGCTAATGAAATCGTTGTGATATGAGTAAGCATTTATATCCAAGGGAAGGCAGCTGGAGCTATAGAGCTAGAGTATGGACTCAACTTTTAACCCAAGATGGTAATGCCACCAGCGGCAGAGCCAGCAATGCTTCGATCGACTACTGGAGCTTACACGCCCACAAAGCGTTGCGTTCGTTCAATTGGATAGTGACAAAGCCAGCAGTCTTGTCCATTTCTAGCACTTTAATGTAAAAAGCCTCCCCCTTACCTGCAGCGCCACTAGTAATAGACTTCTTCACTAATCGTACCGTTTCCTGCATATGGGGATCATATACCTCTTGCAGTAAATCACTTTTAAACGCAGCTGAATCTAACTGAACTTGATAGGTAAGTACAGGCGCCGAAACCTCGACTAACGTTCCAATACCAGATACCGTCACAATATCTTTATGATCATTAAGGTAGGTCATCTGCAGTTTCACAGTGTTGCCGATTCTCTCAACTTCAAA
The DNA here is from genome assembly GCF_041470405.1 of Shewanella sp. 10N.286.45.A1. Taxonomy (NCBI): domain Bacteria; kingdom Pseudomonadati; phylum Pseudomonadota; class Gammaproteobacteria; order Alteromonadales; family Shewanellaceae; genus Shewanella; species Shewanella sp. 10N.286.45.A1. The sequence goes on along the minus strand of NZ_JBFRMK010000231.1, from coordinate 10,266 downwards.
CCTTAAACTAACATGCTGTGAGCCATTATGATTATGGTCATAACTGTTTGAAGAACAAACCAGCTTTACATCCTCATTAGGTTCCACAAAGTAATCTAATGCCATACACAAACCGAGTATAAAAATCAGTGTAATAAGAATTGGCGTTGAACGGAAACCAATAAAAAGCTCTCGCTGCAATGGATTATTCACAGAATCCATACTCCTGTAACCACGAGGCACTAATGAAATCCCAGCTCTCTCCAACATTGAGTACTTTTAGGTTTTCAAAATTGATAACTTTATCGTTTTCAGCTTGCATCACAAAATGTAGCATGTCCCCTGAAGGAGATGCGGAGGTATAGATCTTGTCCCACATTAGCTGTTCACACTGTTCTAGCTTAATGGCGATCTCTCTATATTTACTATGATAACTATCAAGCTCTGCATCAGAGTTATAGATAGGGACTAATACCGAAGACTTACCATCAAGTAAGATCTGTTCAGGGAGTGAAAAACGAATATTTTCGGTAGTTTTAAAATGAGTAGCTAAAAAAATAACCAACATAATCCCTAGCAGCAATAAAAGTGAGATCTGCTTAATTGAAAATGCATTATAGGGCGTACTGTGCATTTGCAAGCTTCTAGACTTTACATGCAACAAGTAACCTTGATTAGTCACGACTTCAATCATAGGGGCTACATTAGCGCCTAAAAATGCTTTGATATTGGTAATTGCTATGGTGATATCTTGCGTAGTAACAACTTGCGGCATGAGCTGATGACACATTGACTCAGTCGATACCACTTGGCCTCTAGATGAGAGCAGTTCATTGATCACTAGAAACTCAATATTGGACAATTTGAGTGCTTGTGCAGATTCGGTATTCACCAACTGCCTAAGCTCAACATCAAATCGGACTGGACCTATAAACACATTTACAACTCATACTATTTTATGGCTTGCCAGTGTACTTACTATCGCTTGCCCAGTCCGTGATCAAATCATGCAATCATAGAATCTATCGCACATTCGTGAGCCTTAGCACATTAATACAATTGCAAAAGGTTATAGGGAGGATACAAATCGATAGGTATGTAAAGCGAAGGTGGTAAAATCTAAGTCAAAGCAAAAATATTCAACAAATATCGCGATAACTTAGTCGGTCTTTAATATATACCAGGGCTATCTGAAGATGCTGGAACCAGTGAGAGTTTAATAGGCATTGATTGCGACAAATGATCATCCCTTAGTAAAATCAATAACACCGAGTAAAAACCAACCTGCTATATAAAGAAGTAGCCCATCAAAAAAAGCTTTATGACAACTCGCGTCGCTGTTGCACTATCTTAAAAGCAATTAACCATTTATAGGTTAATGCGCCTAGAAATGAACTGCACACAATGTCTACAGCCCCAAAACAAGATATAAAGGCACCTTTAAAAGATGCCTTTAGTTTTAAGTTATCAAATGTGTCAGACAACTTTATATCTAGAACGCGTATAGCAGAGTCATATTCGTTTCGGTATCAGTACTCTTCTTATCATCTAACGGTTCACTGTTATAACGTACAATAACCGCAAACTTCATCGCAAGAGCACCAATAATATTAGCTGTGATAGCTGTTTCAGAACGCCCTTCTAAGCTATCGCCATAGTCAGCGACAAATAACTGGGTAAACTTAGATGATTCGCTAATATCGTAGCGAAAGTTCATCGCGCCGTGAGCAACAACACTATCTTCATTGTCGTAGCCTAATAACGCCGACTGCTCGTCATCAAGTTTCTTATAAATGTAACCAGGACCAATCTCGGCACTAAGGAACATGTCACTTTCATTGATAAACTTATGGCCGTAACCGGCAGAAGCGACTGTTTTGAAGTCAAAACCGGTAAAAGGATCAGCTTCATAATTACCAGTGATATACATGTAGTTCTTTTCGTCGAACTTATAATCACTTTGAAGACCCGCGTAGTAACGCTTCGCAGTCACTTCGCCAGTATCTTCTTTATAAAGACCTTCAAGCAGGTATTGGTTTTCCCAATTACCTAGCTCTTGCATCATCTTTAAACGGCCTTTCACTGATGAAGTATCAGTATTACCGGTAGTCAGTGTCGCACCTAACTCTGCTTCACCAGCGAAAGTCTTATCGCCTTCTACAAAATCAGCGCCTGCATGGGCAGCAAAAGGAGCCGCCAATAGAACTGCAATAGCAGTCAACATTGTTTTCATTCTTGTATTACTCCGTTTACTTAAATCCCTAAAAATCGGCGCAATATTAACATTTAGTGCTAGTAATTGAAAATATGACTTATACCAAACTAATTTCTTTTATTACCCGAGTGTAAACAGGTCAGTAATAGGCAAAAAAATACCTGCACTCGGCAGGTATTTTTATCTAAAGCAGTTCAATTGCTCAGTGAAACTTACTTGATTTGTGGATCAAGTTCACCTGACTGGTATGCCTTGTACATAGCTTGTAGTGATTTAGGCTTGATCTTAGAACCCATACCCGCACAACCAAATGCTTCGTAACGTGTAGTACAGATATCAGCCATTGCTTCCATTGACGCCTTCAAGAATTTACGAGGGTCAAATTCTGTTGGATTTTCAGCAAGGAATTTACGTACCGCACCTGTTGACGCTAAACGTAAATCAGTATCGATGTTTACTTTACGTACGCCGTGCTTAATACCTTCAACAATCTCTTCTAATGGCACGCCATAAGTTTCAGGAATTGCGCCGCCATACTGGTTGATGATCTCTAGCCACTCTTGTGGCACTGAAGATGAACCATGCATAACAAGGTGAGTGTTAGGAATACGTGCGTGGATCTCTTTAATACGGTCAATACGCAGTACTTCACCGGTAGGTTTACGGCTGAACTTGTATGCACCATGGCTAGTACCAATAGCAATCGCTAGGGCATCAACGTGGGTGTCTGATACAAAGCGCGCTGCTTCTTCTGGTGTGGTTAGCATTTGATCCATAGTCAAAATACCCGCTGCACCAATACCGTCTTCTTCGCCTGCTTCGCCTGTTTCTAAGCTACCTAGGCAACCAATTTCACCTTCAACTGATACACCACATGCGTGAGCAAATGCCACAGTACGACGAGTAACATCGACGTTGTAGTCATAAGATGCAGGTGTTTTACCATCCGCCATCAAAGAACCATCCATCATTACTGATGACATGCCTAATTGAATAGAGCGCTGACAAATATCAGGATCGGTACCGTGATCTTGATGAATACAAACTGGAATATCAGGATATTGCTCAAGAGCAGCAGCCATTAGATACTTAAGGAATTGTGGACGAGCATACTTACGCGCACCAGCTGATGCTTGCACGATCACAGGGCTGTCAGTTGCTTCAGCAGCTTGCATAATTGCACGCATCTGCTCAAGGTTGTTTACGTTAAACGCAGGTACGCCATATCCATGCTCTGCTGCGTGATCTAACATTTGACGTAGGGAAATTAAGGCCATTTTTTACTCCAATAATAGGGTGATTTGACTCACCGAGGTCGCTATCGTTTGGATTGATTTTTATGTCATCAAGTCATCAGCATTCTTGCGTTAAACTCAATAACGGTTACTGGTTATTTTTATAATTTTTATACTTTTAAGCTACAGCGCTAAGCACTGTATTGTTGGCGGCTAGTGTAACCCCGACAAATGTCGATTTAAAGCCCGCCAACATACAGTTTGGTAATTTTTTTGTATGCTATAGCAAAATCAGCTGCGATTACTTGCCGCGGCTCTCAAGCATTGCAACGGCTGGTAACTCTTTACCTTCTAAAAACTCAAGAAAAGCACCACCACCGGTTGAGATGTATGACACCTTATCGGCAATATCATACTTATCAACTGCCGCAAGCGTGTCACCGCCACCCGCGATAGAGAACGCACTTGATTCAGCAATGGCCTGCGCAATACGCTTAGTCCCTTCGCCGAACTGATCAAACTCAAATACGCCTACTGGACCGTTCCAAACAACTGTGCCAGCATTTTTGATAATTTCAGCTAACGCTTCAGCACTATCAGGGCCAATATCAAAAATCATATCGGTATCTGAAACAGCACTAACGTCTTTCAAGGTTGCAGTGGCTGTTGGGCTAAACTCGCTAGCAACAACGACATCAGTTGGTACTGGAATATCGCCGCCACCGCTTTGTGCTGCCGCGACAAGACGTTTAGCTTCATCAATCAAGTCTGCTTCATACAGAGACTTACCGACGTTGTGACCTGCTGCTGCCACGAATGTATTGGCAATACCGCCACCAACAACCAATTGATCAACTTTAGTTGATAGGCTTTCTAGTACAGTTAGCTTAGTCGATACTTTTGAGCCACCAACAATCGCCACCATTGGACGAGCAGGGTTATCAAGGGCTTTACCCAATGCAGCAAGTTCACCAGCAAGTAAAGGACCTGCACAAGCGATTGGTGCGTGTAGACCAACACCATGAGTTGACGCTTGAGCACGGTGAGCCGTACCAAATGCATCCATCACGTATACATCACAAAGTGCAGCCATTTTCTTCGCTAGCGCTTCATCGTTTTTCTTCTCGCCGACATTGAAACGGACGTTTTCAAAAACAACCACTTCACCAACAGCGACTTCAACACCATCAAGGTATTCACCCGCTAGACGCACTGGGCAATCAAGTGCTTTAGCAAGATAGTTAACCACTGGCTGCATTGAGAACTCAGCGTTAAACTCACCTTCTGTAGGGCGGCCTAGGTGAGACATCACCATAACCGCTGCGCCTTTTTCAAGTGCCAGTTTAATCGTTGGCAGTGATGCGCGTAGACGTGCGTCACTTGTTACAACGCCGTCGCTAACAGGTACGTTTAGATCTTCACGAATAAGCACACGCTTACCTTGAAGCTCTAGGTCTTGCATATTAAGAATCGACATTTTCATGCTTCCTTACGATTTAAGTTAAAGTTAAAAGTTAAAACGAAACTGTGTTACCTGACCGCTGGGACACTTCACCAAGCCATCAGGTTTATTCTTTGTTGGTTCAATTCAATCAATCGAGCTGAACTTGAAGCTACTCATCTTTCAATCTTGAGTGTTTATTCTTAGCACCAACCGTTTTACTGGTTTCTTACACTCGCTATAAACCTTTGACGGCATAAATGCCAACCTAAAAAAGAGCCTATATCTAAGCCCTTCTTGCTTTAATCATCTCTAAGCTGGTATCGAGCATACGGTTAGCGAAACCCCACTCATTGTCACACCAGAGTAATAGCTTAACTAAATGACCATCACTGACTCGAGTCTGAGTACCATCGACAATGCTTGAACGCGGATCGTGGTTAAAATCACACGATACTAATGGCTCATTAGTATAGCCAACAACACCGGAAAAAGAGCCTTCGGTTGCCTGTTTAAGCACCTTATTAACTTGTTCGATATCGACGCGCTTATCTAGCGTAACGGAGAGGTCGATAGCAGTAACGTTAATCGTCGGCACACGCACAGAAATAGCTTCAAATTTATCTTTCATGTGCGGCAATATACGCTCAATACCACGGGCAAGCTTAGTATCAACCGGAATAATTGACTGCCCAGCAGCGCGGGTACGGCGTAAATCATCATGGTAAGCATCAATCACTTGTTGATCATTCATCGCCGAGTGAATCGTCGTAATGGCGCCACTCTTAACTTGAAAATGTTTATCTAATACGTCAATCACTGGCACGATGCAGTTGGTGGTACAGGAGGCATTTGAGACAATAGTGTGCTCAGCCTTAAGCAGGTCTTGGTTAACGCCGTAAACAATGGTCGCATCTACGTCACTGGATGACGGATGGCTAATCAACACCTGCCTAGCACCCGCTTCAATATGCGCTTCGCAGGCTTGTCTGTCGTTAATCACACCCGTCGCTTCAAACACAATATCAATATCCATCTCTTGCCATGGCAAGTTGGCAGGATTGGGCTCATGCAACAGCTTAATGGCATCATCGCCAATAATCATATGCTGCTCATCTAGCTTTACTTGAGTATGGAAACGGCCATGAGTGGTATCGTACTGGGTTAAATGTAGCATCGCTTCAGGCTTTGCCAATTCATTAATCGCCACGATTTGAATTCGATCGCGTTTTGCAGATTCATATACTGCACGAAGAATTGAACGACCTATGCGGCCGTAACCATTAATAGCGACTCTTATCATTAACTAATATACCTTGTTACTTTGATACAACAACGGCCTACCTCTACTGGTAAGCCGTTAGATCATTGAGCAATCAACAGGCGCAATAGGCAAGCTCGAGCTTGCCAATGCGCCGTCAGCTTTATCACTGACTGTTATAGACCGTTAACGGTTGCTACAACATTTTCAACAGTAAAGCCGAAGTGCTTCATCAACTCGCCGCCTGGCGCAGACTCACCAAAGGTAGTCATACCAACAACAGCGCCGCCGAAGCCAACATACTTGTACCAGAAATCAACGTGAGCCGCTTCAATAGCAACACGCTTAGTCACACTGCTTGGCAGTACAGACTCTTTGTAAGCTGCATCTTGCTTGTCAAACTCGTTAGTTGACGGCATAGAAACGACGCGAACCTTTTGACCTTGTTCTGTTAGCGCAGCAGCAGAATCGAGTGCTAGCTGCACTTCACTACCCGTAGCAATAAGAATTAGCTCAGGTGTGCCAGCGCAATCACTCAGTACATAACCACCTTTAGCAACATTCGCTAACTGCTCAGCGGTGCGCGCTTGAGCTTTTAGACCTTGGCGGCTAAAGATAAGTGATGTTGGCGCGTCACGACGTTCAATCGCGTTCTTCCAAGAAACTGCAGTTTCAGCTGCATCACATGGACGCCACACAGTCATGTTTGGCGTCATGCGCAAGTTAGCAAGTTGCTCTACAGGCTGGTGAGTTGGACCATCTTCACCTTGACCAATTGAATCATGGGTGTAAACGAAGATGTTTTGAATGCCCATTAATGCTGACATACGGACTGCGTTACGAGCGTACTCCATAAACATCATGAAAGTTGCGCCGTAGTTGATGAAACCACCATGCAGAGATACACCGTTCATAATGCCGCTCATGCCGAATTCACGTACACCGTAGTAGATGTAGTTACCCGCAGCGTCATCTTGAATACCCTTAGAACCTGACCATAACGTTAAGTTAGAGCCAGCAAGGTCAGCTGAGCCACCTAGCATTTCTGGTAAGATTGCACCGAATGCACCGATAGCATTTTGTGATGCTTTACGGCTAGCAATGCCTTCAGCTTTATCTTGGCACTCTTGAATAAAGGCTTGAGCCTTTTGTTCAAATTCTGCAGGCAGTTCGCCAGTGATAACACGGCGCTTGTATTCAGCAGCAAGTTCAGGGAAAGCAGCAGTGTATGCAGCAAACTTCTCGTTCCAGCCAGCTTCATTTGAAGCGCCAGAATCTTTAGCGTCCCAACCTTGATAAACGGTTTCAGGAATTTCAAATGCACCGTGTTCCCAACCAAGGAATTCACGTGCAGCTGCAATCTCAGCATCACCCAATGGTGCGCCGTGACAGTCATGGCTGCCAGACTTGTTTGGTGAACCAAAACCAATGGTCGTTTTACAACAGATCATTGTTGGCTTGTCAGTCACTGACTTCGCTTCTTCGATAGCTGCGCGGATAGCGTCGCTGTCGTGACCATCTACGTTAGCAATTACGTGCCAGCCGTAAGATTCGAAACGCTTAGGCGTATCATCAGTAAACCAGCCTTCAACGTGACCATCGATAGAGATACCGTTGTCATCCCAGAAAGCGACTAGCTTACCAAGACCCAGCGTACCCGCTAATGAACAGGCTTCATGAGAGATACCTTCCATTAAACAGCCATCGCCTAGGAAGCAGTATGTGAAGTGATCCACAATGTCATGACCAGGTTGGTTGAACTGTGCAGCCAATGTCTTTTCAGCAATCGCCATACCGACAGCGTTACTGATACCAGCACCTAAAGGCCCAGTGGTAGTTTCAACACCTGGTGTGTAACCATATTCTGGGTGACCTGGTGTTTTAGAGTGAAGCTGGCGGAAGTTCTTCAACTCCTCGATTGGCAATGCATAACCCGTAAGGTGAAGCAGAGAGTATATAAGCATAGAACCATGGCCGTTTGACAAAATAAAACGGTCACGATCAACCCATTCAGGGTTGTTTGGGTTGTGCTTTAGGAAATCATTCCATAGCACTTCAGCGATGTCAGCCATCCCCATTGGTGCACCTGGGTGACCAGAATTGGCTTTTTGAACGGCATCCATGGTTAATGCACGGATTGCGTTAGCGAGTTCTTTACGAGATGACATGCTCTCTCCTGCGTCGTGTTGAGGTATTGAGGCTTAGATCTAGCGAAAGGTAGCAATTGCGGTATCTGCTTTACTTTCCACTACAGCAAAATTTGGAGCCATATTTTCGCTTACTAGGCTGTAGGACGCAAATTTAATTCGCTTGATATGAAAAATTATCGATACATATTATCTATTACCTATGACAATCTAGCCATATTTAACAACACCTTAACTTAGTTGCGAACCAATTTAGTTAAGCCCAAATAAAATATTCGTCAGCGAACTCGTTAATAATAGCATTTGCTTGATCATTTTTTTATCAGAACAAGTGGGTATACCAAAGCACTTAAAAGCTTTTTTATCATAAACTTAGCAAGAACCACAGCCATTATCCTTGCATATATTAAGGATTTAATAGCGTGGATTACTGCACAAAATTAAGTGAAAAGGGTGTCATCCAAGCTGTTTTCCACTAAGATAGCCGTCTAGATGTAGATACTTCTACACATTCAAATTGTTTAAAGACGAGATTTTCCATCATGGCAAAGCACTTGTTCACCTCTGAGTCGGTCTCAGAAGGTCACCCAGATAAAATCGCCGATCAGATTTCTGATGCGGTACTAGACGCAATTTTGGAGCAAGATCCAAAAGCACGCGTAGCATGCGAAACTTATGTCAAAACTGGCATGGTTATGGTTGGCGGCGAAGTCACCACTTCAGCTTGGGTTGATATCGAAGAGATCACCCGTAAGACCGTACGTGAAATCGGTTACACCCATTCAGATATGGGTTTTGATGCTGACTCTTGTGCAATTCTTAATGCCATTGGTAAACAGTCTCCAGATATCAATCAAGGTGTTGACCGTGCAGACCCTAAAGAACAGGGTGCTGGCGACCAAGGCCTAATGTTTGGTTATGCAAATAACGAAACTGATGTATTGATGCCTGCGCCTATCACTTACTCACACAAGCTGGTTAAGCGTCAATCTGAAGTACGTAAAGACAAGACCCTTCCGTGGTTACGTCCAGATGCGAAAAGTCAGGTGACTTTTGCTTACAACAACGATGGCAGCATTGCGGGTATCGACGCAGTAGTCCTTTCGACTCAGCATCGTGAAGACGTTAGCCAAGCGGATCTGATTGAAGGTGTTATGGAAACCATCATTAAGCCTGTATTGCCGGCTAAGTGGTTATCTAAAGACACTAAATACTTCATCAACCCAACTGGCCGTTTTGTTATCGGTGGCCCAGTAGGCGATTGTGGTCTAACTGGCCGTAAAATCATCGTTGATACCTACGGCGGCATGGCTCGTCACGGTGGCGGTGCTTTCTCAGGTAAAGATCCATCGAAAGTTGACCGTAGTGCGGCATACGCTGCACGTTACGTGGCTAAGAACATTGTTGCTGCAGGTCTTGCTGATCGTTGTGAGCTACAAGTGTCATACGCTATTGGTGTTGCAGAACCAACATCTATCAGCATTGAAACATTCGGCACAGCTAAAGTGGCTGAAGCGTTACTGATTGACCTAGTACGTCGTCACTTCGACCTACGCCCATACGGTTTAACAGAGATGTTAAACCTAGCTCGCCCAATCTACCAAGCGACTGCAGCATATGGTCACTTTGGTCGTAACGAATTCCCTTGGGAAGCAACAGACAAAGCAGAAGCCCTACGCGCTGACGCAGGTCTTTAAGCTTTACCGATTAAATCGGCAAAGCTTGCAATTAAAACCGCCTAAGGGCGGTTTTTTAATGCCATAATTTCAGCTTCCAGCAACAACAATGAGTATTAAAGTGCAATTAACTTGGTTAGCGGCTGATAATCGCAACGAGGTGAAGAAGTTCTATCGCCAACATATGCCCTACGCACGCCTGTTGCAGAAAGAGTCTGTTTGCGTGTTAAGCCAAACCGATCCTAATCTTGATAGTTTGGGTGAAATTATTGCCGCTGCACGTATTCGGCCAATTGGTCAGTTAGCTATTTT
>NZ_JBFRMK010000230.1:0-220 GCF_041470405.1 Shewanella sp. 10N.286.45.A1 | reverse complement strand
TGGGCTTTAATCAAGGCATTGATTGCCATTAATGGTCGCTCCCTTAGTAAAATCAATAACACCGAGTAAAGCCCATTAAAACACATCGTAGAAGGCCTTGTGCCAGCCCACTTCGTTGTTGCACTAACTTAAAAGGGAATAACCATTTCTACATTAATGCGCCTAGAATTGAACTGGCACAATGCCTCTGAAACGAGCATCTTCAAGTAGAACGGGTATA
>NZ_JBFRMK010000229.1:0-10950 GCF_041470405.1 Shewanella sp. 10N.286.45.A1 | reverse complement strand
TCTTTATATTGATTGGTATGATATCGAGAACTGACTAACAGCTCTTGCTTTTTTACATATGAATCAATGTTAAAGCATTTATCTCCACTAACCTTCCGTTGCTAATTGAGCCTCAGTTTTAAAACCGAGCTTCTTCAACACCATAGCAGCAGGACAAAAACCAGTATAGGCACTTTGAGTTAAGTTTGCCCCAACAAATACGGTTAGCCAAACGAAGTTGTGATTAACCCATAACGTTAAGGCTAGTGAAAGCAAGATCATCATTCCGGCAAAAGCCATAATGGCGCGCTCTAAAGACATAGTGTTACCTCTTACAGTGTTAATTAAATTAGGTTCTGCTGAACTTTCATGGTTGTTTTTACACCAATTTATTGGCCATTTTGGCAAGGCAGAGGCTATGTAGTGTAATCATTTTCCACAAATAGCCTTTAACGCAGAAAAATGGCCAAGAAATGCTGTCCTTTGGATCTGTTTCACTTGTTCTATTCTTTTATGATTAGAATGCGTGATGAGCTCTTCACTTAGCTGGCTAAGCGTCATCGCTCAAGCCTTGCACTAGAAGCATTATTCCTTACAGTAAAGAATCGAACAAAAACTAAGCTCAAAAGAACAACAGAGCCTCAATACGTGCCGACTGTCGGCACGCGGTATGACAAATTTTTATTGATAGCGCTTTTTCATCACCGCATAGTAAAGCACAGGGATCACAACTAACGTCAGTAGCGTTGATACCAATATGCCGAAAATAAGGCTGATCGCTAAGCCGTTAAAAATCGGGTCGTCCAAAATAAAGAGGGCACCGATCATCGCTGCCATTCCGGTCAGCATAATGGGTTTTGCTCGAACGGCGCCGGAGTGAATAACGGCTTGTTCAAATGGTACACCTGCAGCTGTTTCTTGATGGATAAAATCAACTAGCAAGATGGAATTGCGAACGATAATTCCAGCAAGTGCAATCATGCCTATCATCGACGTTGCTGTGAACTGTGCACCAAGTAGAGCATGACCGGGCATAACTCCGATTACCGTTAGTGGGATCGGCGCCATGATGATGAGTGGCACGGTATAGGACTTAAACTGTGCGACGACCAACAAGTATATTGCAATCATACCGACAGCGTAGGCGATCCCCATATCCCTAAATGTTTCATAGGTGATTTTCCATTCGCCATCCCACAGTATTGCCACACTATCGAGTCCTGAGGGTTGATTAATATAGTGTTGCTCAAAGCCAAGTCCATCGGCGGCGTTTATCTTGCCGACCATATCAAACATACCGTATAGGGGACTATCGAGCGGTCCGGCCATGTCGGCGACCACCATGATCATCGGGATCATGTTCTTATGGATTATTGGCGCATCAATTGTACCTTGTTGAATATGCAGCAACTCCGACATTGCGATGGCTTGGCCTTCGCTATTTTTAATCGTCAGATTCATTACTTGCTCTAAGTTGAACTTATCTGATTCTTTCAGCTGTATACGAATAGGCACAGGGTATTTTTGCTTGGGCATATGCATGTAGCTAATATCTTTACCACCAATGCTGGTGGCCACGAGATCGACCACTTGACTATATTCAACACCAAGCAAACTCGCTTTGCTTCTATCTATATTAACTTGCCATTTAGCTTGTTCGGCAGGTAGGTAGATATCGATATCCACAACATCGGTTGTTTGATGAAATAGATCTTGTAATTGATTGGCTGCTTTTTCTCTAATCGCTTCACTGGGGCCATATACTTCCGCGAGGATGGGTGACCAAACAGGCGGCCCAGGTGGAACTTCAACCACTTTGACATTAGCATTATATTGCTTAGCTATCTGCTGCAGTGGCCCTCTAACAGCGAGAGCAATGCTGTGGCTGTCTCTGTCCCTGTGCTGTTTATCAACTAGGTTGACTTGAATGTCACCAAGCTCCTGAGTTTGACGCAAAAAGTAGTGGCGTACTAAGCCATTGAAATTCATCGGTGCACTGGTTCCTGCATAGAGTTGATAGTTATCAACCTCCTCAACGGTGTTTAGGTGCTGCGCAAGTGCTTTTAATGTTCTTTGGGTTTGCTCTACTGGAGCACCTTCTGGTAGATCGACCATGATCTGAAACTCCGACTTGTTGTCAAAAGGCAGCATTTTCAGTACCACTAACTTACCAATAGGCAGTGCAACGGCAATAGCGATAAGAACGAAGATCCCGGCGGCTAAACCAAAGCGCGCTTTTCTCGCACTTCTGCCCGTGACAAACGGTCCAATTAGTCTATTAAAGGTGCGTACCATCAAGCCATCATGACCAGTTTCTTGCTTCGTCCCCTTATTGTCAGGCTGATTTTCATCGTGTTTTAACAGTTTACGGCTGAGCCAAGGGGTGACCATAAAGGCGACCGCTAGAGATATGAGCATCCCCATGCTGGCGTTTATAGGAATAGGGCTCATATATGGACCCATAAGCCCAGATACAAACGCCATGGGTAGCAATGCTGCAATAACGGTAAAGGTAGCCAGAATAGTTGGTCCGCCGACTTCATCAACAGCAATGGGAATGAGCTCGCTAAAGCTTCTTTTACCCATTGCCATATGGCGGTGTATATTCTCAACCACCACAATGGCGTCATCCACTAATATTCCAATCGAGAAGATAAGTGCGAACAGGGAGATCCGATTTAAGGTAAACCCCCAAGCCCAAGAGGCAAATAGCGTCAGCGCAAGCGTAATGACAATGGCGATACCCACCACTAATGCTTCTCGAAAGCCCATGGTGAGTAGTACTAACACCACTACTGCAGAGGTTGCAAAAATCAGCTTTAAAATAAGTGTATTGGCTTTATTGCCAGCGGTTTCGCCGTAGTTACGAGAGACTGAAATATTGACGGCGTCAGGCAGCAAAATATTATCGACTTTATCGACGCGTTCAACAATGGCATCGGCGATATCAACGGCGTTAACACCAGGTTGCTTGCCTATGGCAATGGTGACGGCTGGGTAGATATCGGCTTTATCGCCATGCCAAGCCGTTTGGCTGGGGATATCCGCTTTTAAAGTGACATCAGCGATGTCTGCGAGAAATATCGGCGCAGCTTGATTATCGCTGTCTTTGCGAACAGCAATCACCAACTGTTTTACATCATCAATACTGTTGATGAATTGGCCTGTTTGCACTTTAATCTGTTGGTTTTGTTGTACCAGAGAAGCAGGCATAGAGACATGGTTATTGCTGCTTAATCGATTATTGATTTCATCATAAGACACGCCGTAGTAGTTCATTTTAATTGGGTCAATACGGACATTGACGGTTAGCAGCTGCGAGCCGACAGAGTTTATCTCACGCGTTCCGGGGATCCTTTTAAGCTCGGTTTCTAAACCGTTGGCGACATGAGTGAGTTGCTCCGCTGATATCGCCGTGTCTTTTGACCATAACGTTAAGCTGACAATTGGTACATCATCAATGCCGCGAGGTTTTATCAGCGGCTCACCGACGCCTGCATCTAAAGGCAATTTGTCTAGGTTGGCGTAAATCTGATTGTAAAGTTTAACGATAGCGTCGTTTCTGGCAACGCCCACTTCAAAGATGACGATAAACATCGCGCCATCTGGCTGCGAGAATGAATATAAGGTATCAATGCCTTTGAGCTCTGAAATTATTTGCTCGGTTGGTAGGGTGACCAAACTTTCAACTTCGGCAGGTGATGCGCCAGTAAACGGTATATAAACGTCAGCGAAAGTAACATCAATCTGTGGCTCTTCCTCTTTAGGCGTGACGAGTACGGCAAAGAGGCCAAGCAGTAAACCCAGTAAAGCCAGTAAGGGGGTAATAGCACTGAGCTGAAAAGCCGCTGCAATTTTGCCTGAAATCCCTAAATTATTTTTGTCTGTCATCTTCTTAGCTCCCTATGGCTTAGACTGCTTTTGTAAGCGCAATAAGGTTTGATAAGCATCTCTTGCAATAACATCACCGTTGGATAGGCCTGCTAAGACTTCAAAGTTATCACCATCTTGTTGACCCAACCTGACTTGATTGAGCACCCATTTGTCATTTTGCTGCAAATAGACGCCAGTCAAATCGTTGATAGTGATCAACGCAGACTCTGGGATAAACATGGTTTGGCGTTGACCACTCACAAATTGTGCTTTTATCAAGCTGCCAGGAATAAGACCGTCGATGTTACTCGGAAGCTCAATGCGCACCTTGTAGTTATGGCTGATTGGATCTACAAAGCTAAACAGATTAAGTTTGTCACTTGTCATTTCTGTACCATCTGCCAAAGTGAGCTTGAATTGAGGATGTGACTTTAAAGCATTGATATAGCGTTGGGGGACTTGAGTGACAGCGCGCATCTGTTTTAAAGAGTAACCAGAATAGAGCGCTTGACCAGGACTAACAGTCTCACCTTGCTCAACATGTCTTTTAGTGACGACACCAGCAAAGGGCGCACTGACAGCTGTGTACTTTAATGATTCGGTTGCTTGGATTATCCCTGCTTTAGCGGCGCTTACTGCTTGCTGTGTTGATTTGGCATTCGCCTCGGCTTCATCCATTGAACCTTCAGATATCGCACCTTGCGGAAAGAGTGTTTTATAACGTTTCAATTGTGCTTGAGCTTCAATATTTTGAGCATTAGCTTTGGCGTACTCAGCTTCAGCGCTGGCCAACTGCGCACCTTGCTCTTTACTGGTTATCTCTAGCAGAGCTGCATTTTCGGCGACGATATCATTGACATCGTAATTGAGTTTTAAGATCCGTCCAGATGTTTGCGCAGAGACTGTAGCTGCTTTTGTCGGCTCAATAACGGCATCCAACGCAACCCAATTTGGGTATGGCTGGTAGCTAACTGTTACCGTTGAGTCATTACTGACTGCAGGTGCTTCAGCAGCCAAAGCTGAAAATGGCAGATTTGCTAGCAATGATAAAAGCAGTAATGCGAGTGAAGGAGAAAAGTAAGCCGTCATAATTCAATAAACCGTAAATACATCCATGAGATTATTCTAATGGATGTTGGTTCTTGGTGCAATATTTATTCATTAGAAAAATGCGATGAATAGGTGGTTGTTACAAAAAAGCACAATCAAATGATAGTGCTTTGCTAGGGCTGCTGGTTTTTATACTGCTTGGTATTAGGGACTGATGCTCTTTTATGGTTGGTCTTGCCGTATTTTATTGGTTACTTTAACGAGGCAGAGGTTATGCGGCTTAGTTATTCTCCACAAATAACCTACAACGCAGTAAAAATAGCCAAGAAGCGCGGCCCTTTGGGTTCGTTTCAATGTTTTTATCATTGCGTAAGGCGCAGTTCAGTTAGCTCGCTAAGCATCACTGCTCAAGCCTTTCCCAAAAGCATTATTGCTTACGTTAAAGAATTGAACAGCAACTCAGCTCGACAGAGCAACTGCCCCTAGTTAATCATTGAGGTAGTAGGTCAAGGTTGACACGATACGTACCTTCTTTATGTAGGGGGTGTTGCTATCACGGTCGTTGATACTAAATTGCCCTTGCGCTGCTCTTTTGATCTTGCCTAACTTGGAGTCTGAATCTTTAGCAAATTTCTCAGCCACTTGACGCGCATTCTGTGTCGCTGATTGGATCATCTCAGGTTTAACATCATTAAGCTTGGTAAACAGGAACTGCGCTTTACTGTTGTAGTCCTGATCAGAGATAGCGATGCCCTCTTTGGCAAGTGATAGCATTTTAGTGCGAGCGGAAAGTAAAAGATCAATTTTATCGGTATAGAGTGATAATGAGACTCGAGCTGAATAACGATATTTCACATTAGGGTCTGAATACCCTTGGGCCAAGCGGTCGTCAATGGCAGGAAGGGAGATAGTTATCTCTGACTCATCAAAACCTTGCTGTTTTAAAAAGGCAGCAACTATGTCGGTTTTAGTTTGAACATTTTGATAGAGACTATCGAGATCGTTATCAACTTCGGTAAATCTGATTGGCCAGATGGCAATATTGGCTCGCACCTCTTTTTCAGCTAAGCCTTTAACGGTAACGGTGCGCTCCATTGATTTCATTTTGATTAGTTTATCGCCGATGGTATTGCCAAGTAACACCATGCCTAAGCAGAGTAAGCCACCAAGAATAAAGGCTGAAACAGCATTGTTTTTAGTCATAACAGATAGTTCCATCTATATAAATATACTCATGTTGCGACTTTTAGCGCGATGAGTATGAAGAAGCTTAACGTTAGCAAGGATTATGGAATTGGTAAAATTAAAAGCAGTTCATTGAGGCAATAAAAAAGCCGCATACAATGCGGCTTTCAGTTTATACCATCAACTACTTTAGAATCTGTAGTTGTACTGCATAGAGTAGTATGTGGCGTTTGAAAGCGTTGTAGCATTAATTGGTGTTGGGTTAGCGCCATAAATTGCGCTGTACTCAACAAGATCTGTTTCTTCGCCGCGAATGAATGCGATACCGAAATCTAGGCTGGTGTGCTTAGATAGGTTGTACGTAGCACCCATCGTGTACCACTGACGGTCTGAATCAGGAATAGAGATAGAGCTCACTTCGCCAACTACGCCTTGGTCAAACATGTAACCTGCACGCAGTGTCCAGCTATCATTAAGTGTGTAAGTACCACCAACACTGAATAACCAAGAGTCATCCCAAGCATAAGTCTTAAGACTTGCTTCTGGAGCAACCGGAACACCACCTAAAGTACCATCAGTTACACTGATTTCATGGAAATCGCCCCAAGTTGTCAATTGCGCTGTGTAGTGCAGAGCAAACTTTTCAGTTAGCTGATGAAAACCAGCAACTTGGAAGATATCTGGAATAGGGATATTGATTTCGTCAAACATGATTGGACCCACTTGTGGATCTGTCATGCTAATATCGCCACTTGCTTTAAACTCTGGGCTGAAACGGTAGCTTGCACCAATGCGGTGGTTTTCGTTGAATTCATAAACTGCGCCAACGATACCGCCAAATGCGACGCCATCAGCATCTACATCAACTAGTTCAGTCTGCTGAGGGCCGGATAGCGATGGCGTAGCACCACCACGAGTCAGCGTTCCTTCACCGTAAATCACATCAACACCGGCGCCAACGCTAAAGTTGTCATTAACGCGGTAAGAAGCACTTAGGTTAAAGTTAATAGTGGTGACTTCAGTTTTACCCAGCAGATCAATTGGTGCTGGTATAACGTTGCCAATGATATTGTTTGACAGTTCAGTTGTATCGGTACCTGTTCCGAAGTTACTGAACATGGCAACACCATAGGCAAACTTGTCATTGACTGGGCTTACATAATAAAAGTTAGGGATAATTTTTGCTTCTGCAGCATCTGGCACACTACCAAAATGCACATCACCCATAGCCACATCTTTAACTTCAACTGCTACGTCAGCATAAGTTAAACCCATTGATAATTGCTTTTCATCAAACAACGCCATAGCAGCAGGGTTACGTGATAGCACTGATGCGTTGTCTGCGATGACAGCGTCACCTGCAAATGCACGGCCGATGCCGGTTGCAGATTGGCTGTTAAGTTGGAAACCAGCAGCCATTGATTGAGTGCTCACTAGAGCAACTGATACAGCGATAAGAGTCTTGTTGAAATACTTCATTATTATCATCTCTATTATTGTTGGTCTTGCTTATATAGGTGCTAATTTAAAATTAACTGCAAGATCCACTTGTTAGACCAGTGCATATTAGGTAGGTAAGGGCAAGCTAACAACTCCGACCAGAGATGAAAAATTGTTAATTATTAGTTAATTGAGACGCTTAGATGTTTGAAAAATCATTCTTTCGATTGAATAAGGCAAAAGAAACCATATAGCATAAAGGCTTGGGAGATATTTAAGGTTTAACTTATAGTTAAGAGTATGTAACGCTGGATTTTTTCTAGATCTAAATTAAAAGATAAAAAAAGCGTACAGATGTACGCTTTTTAGAATTAGTGCTCATTTACACCGTTAAAGTTTAGCTTCGAACTCGCTAAATTGGGCTTTCACTCTATCAGATGGAGCCTGTAATTTACTGATTAGCACACCTGCGATAGTGGCAAAAAGGAAACCTGGTAGGATTTCATAGAGGTCAAATATTCCGCCGCTAAGTTGTTTCCAAACTACGACAGTAACAGCACCGACAACAATAGTGGCTACTGCGCCATTGCGGCTGTAATCTCGCCAGAAAAGCGACATCAATACTACTGGACCAAATGCGGCGCCAAACCCTGCCCAAGCATAACTTACCAGACCAAGCACGCTGCTTTCTGGGTTCAGGGCGACAACACCGGCGATGACGGCAATGGCGAGCACGCCAATACGGCCCACAAGCATAAGTTCTTTACTTTCAGCCTGAGGACGCAACCACTTTTTATAAAAATCTTCTGTAATCACGCTTGAACATACCAACAACTGTGAATCAATTGTGCTCATAATCGCTGACAGAATTGCTGCTATCAGTAATCCGCCAATCCAAGGATTGAAGGCTGCGTGGGCTAAGTGAATGAATACCGTTTCAGGGTTTTCTAATGGCTCAGCGGCAAAATAGAGAGTTCCAGCAAGGCCGGTAGCTAAGGCGCCAAATAGTGCGACGACCATCCAACTCATTGCAATACGACGTGACACGGTAATATCGTTGGCAGAACCTATGGCCATAAAGCGCGAAAGAATATGTGGCTGACCAAAGTAACCTAGTCCCCATGCGAGCAGAGATATTAAACCTATAAAGGTAGTATTCTCGCTAAATAGCGATAACATCGCAGGATCTAAAGTTTCAAATCCTTGTTGTGTTTCTGGTTGACTAAAAATCGCAACCGGAACAATCAACAGTGCGACTAACATCAAACAACCTTGAAAAAAGTCTGTCCAGCTAACAGCAAAGAACCCACCAACAAAGGTGTACGCTACGATAATAGTTGAACCTATGATAAGGGCTAGAGTGTAATCAAGACCGAAAACCTTCTCAAATAAGATAGCGCCACCGACCATACCTGATGATGCATAAAAGGTGAAAAAGACTAAAATAGTGACCGCTGAAACTAACTTAAGTATACCTTTGCTGTCTTCAAATCGCTTTTCAAAGAAATCAGGTAAGGTAAGCGCGTTATCGGTAAACTCGGTATAAATACGTAATCTTTTAGCGACAAATAGCCAGTTAAGCCAAGCACCAAAAACCAGTCCAAAGCCGATCCAAGCTTCTCCCAAACCGCCTAAGTAAACGGCGCCCGGTAGTCCGAGAAGTAACCAGCCAGACATATCTGATGCACCGACACTCAATGCCGTTACGCCTGGCCCCATGCCACGGCCACCCAAAATATAATCGTCTACAGAGTCTGTTGCTTTGTAAGCCCAAAGGCCTATCCCCATCATTAAAGCTAGATAGCCGATGAAGGTAATTAAAATGGGTAATTCTATGGTCATGAGATATTTACGCTTTTATCATTTTTAGTTGTGGCGCTATGCTAGCAGATATTTGAGCTGTAGCTCAATAATTGATGGGAGTGTGATTGAGATCCAACCAGTAGCGCAAAGAAAGCGCTACTGATTGTGAATGGTTTAGATGAATGTTTGCTTAATTTCGTTTTTCACGTAATTAAGATCTTCAGCGCCTTCACCAACAAGCAACATGTAGGCGTTGTCTGTTTCAAAGCCCATTCCTTTATACTTATTGTCAGCAAAAGCTTCGTCAAGCACCATTCTATCTTCTAGAGGCACGATAAACAGTGTGACTTTGCCTGATTCACCTTGCATAACCAAGTGTAGACTCTGGACGCCTTGAAAATCACAGTAAGTGCTATAAAACACTTTGCCTGGCTGTTGGGTAAACTTCATGTCGCTGCTGCTATTTAAAGAGGCTAGCTGAAAGTTAACGTCTTGATATTGCACATTTTGGTCAACATGTAACGCTTTGTCTTCATGGTAAACATGCGCTAATGCATGCTGTCCTAAATCGACGGGTCCCATTCTTAATAGGGTAAAAGTAATACCAGCTAAAAATGCTACCGAGGCGACCATTGCGAATGCAAAGCCTGTTTTACGGCGCTGTGAATGATGATGCTGCAACTGCTGGCGCAGCAGTAGTTTAGCGGCGAGATCGTCTGGCACATCAATCTTAAGCGCATTTTCGATTTTGTTATCTAAGCCTTTTAAGTCATTTAAAAAGGCTTCTCTTTCAGCCGATTCCATTGCTGCTTGAAGGAACTCGGGATCTTGGTTATTTGGCTCACCATAAGCTTGGCGGCGAAATTTAAGTTCATCCATTGGATTGACCTCTGATAGTCGGTTGTTCGAGTACATCTTTGAGCTGGTTTCGAGCTCTAAATAAACGTGTCATTACGGTGTTTCTATTGAGATCTAATATTTTAGCTATCTCTTCACCACTGAAACCGCCTATCACTTGTAGTAATAGTGGTTCACGATATTCAAGTTCCAACTTTGAAATCTGCCTCTGCAACAAGTGTTGTTCTGCATGGTCTTCAGTGCTTCCGGAGAATGTATCTTCGATAAATTCCTGTTCGACATCTGAATAATTAAATTGTTTACGTTCAAACCGGCGTGCATTCTCACGACGAAGGATAGTGATCAACCATGCTTTGGCTGCTTTTTCATCTTTCAATGAATCAAGCGATCGCCAAGCGCGCAGAAAGGTTTCTTGAGTGATATCTTCAGCGATATGTTTATCACCGCATAGCCAATAGGCATAACGGTATATATCGGTATGAAGTGCCCTGACAAGGCTATCGTATCGTCTTTGTTTGCTAACCATGTCTGAAGAGACCGTGGAGTTAGACTTTTTATTTCGCCAACTATCAAACATTTTTACTTTTTTCTAACTGGATCAATATTTCACAGCTTAACCTTGTTCAACTTCGAATACCAATTGCAGGTACATAAAGTCTAAATTAGCTGATAAAGAAGCCATTTATATAAAAAACGCTCCCAAAGGAGTAATGCCGATCATTTAGTATGAAAATGATCGGTCAACCGATCTACTCAGTCGTT
>NZ_JBFRMK010000228.1:0-4631 GCF_041470405.1 Shewanella sp. 10N.286.45.A1 | reverse complement strand
GGGGAAAAGGGAGCGTAGTTACCCTAGAGTGTTGAAGTGTTCAAAGGACCGATATCCCATAAAAAAGAAAGCCGTTCACGTTAAGTGAACGGCATTAGCCATTAGGCTGCTTTTCTCAATTGAACTTAATGCATTATAGCTGACATGCCATAGTGCTATTACTGTTCAAGAACTGAATATCACCATCTACAGGCGCAAAGTCTGCAACTTTAATATCGCCTATATCTTTAATGTAGGTGTACATCACTTCAGCATCAACGTAGCCAGTCATAACTGGTGTTAGTACTGGGTAACCATCACCGCCAGCAGCATTGTAGCTAGGTACTGTGAAGCTATACATAGCGTCTGCAGCGTAGCCTTTACCGTTAATGTCATTGATTGTAACAGTCTTAGCTGCACAATCCACTTCCATCTTAATGCCAGCAAGCTGCGGGTAAGCACCAGATCCTTCAGCGCCAATATCGACAGTAGCAACAACGTTTAGGTACTCAGTAATCTCTGCACCCGTAAGTGTACTCTTAGTGATAGAGTTGCCAAAAGGCTGAACTGTAAGAACATCTTTGTAGGTGATTTCACCAGCTTCGATAGAATCTCGTACACCACCTGAGTTCATCACAGCGAAATCAGCATCAACTTTAGAGCGTTGTGCTTCAGCAATGAGTAGGCCTAGGTTGGTTTGTTGAGTACGAACTACACCACGATCACCTTCTAGCTTGCCATCTGTAGAACCAATAACTTCAGATAGACCTTCCTGACCTTTATCTTGGTACTGCTGCAATATTTCAAGCACTGTAGCATCAGGAGTAATCGCTTCACCAATTAATACTCGCTCGCCCTCTTCGTTTTTCTCCTTCAAGTTTACAGGGATTAGCTTGTAGCTTGCCAAATGTAATTTGTCGTTGAAGTATTCAAAGTTTGCTTGACCGACATACTTGCCCCACTCGTGTGCTTGCATGATAAATGTGCCGTTCTGAACGTCTGGCTTACATTCTGCACCAGCAGTAAATTCTGGATCGTATGCATCACCTTCCATACAAACCGGATTTTGAGAGTGACCACCGATGACGGCAGCAAGCTCGCCTTCAGCCATAGCACGTGCAAGTGCTACATCACCAGGCGCGTTATTACCGTGAGCACCATCAGCATAGTGCCCCATATGAGTCGTTGCAAACACTAGGTCAGCTTCGTCAGCATCTTTAATGTCTTTAATAACTTTCTTAAGCTCTTCCTTCGGATCAGTAAATTCTAAGCCACTAACAAATTCTGGATTAGCAATTTTAGCAGTGTCTTCAGTTGTTAAACCAACAACTGCAATGCGAATACCATTTACATTGAATACTTTATAGGCGTCGAAGTAACGAGTACCAGACTCTTTGTTATAGATGTTTGCCGCAAGCATTGGGAAGTCAGCCAGTTCGCGCTGCATATCGACCGTAGTTAAAGGATTGTCGAATTCATGGTTACCGACAGCCATGGCGTCATAACCCATTAAATTCATTCCGACAAAATCAGGGCGAGCATCTTGTAAGTCTGATTCAGGTACGCCTGTGTTTACATCACCACCAGATAGTAAAATAGTTTCGCCACCAGCAGCTTCAACTTCAGCGCGGATCTGATCGATCAGTGTTTTACGCGCAGCCATACCATATTCACCGTACTTGTTTTCGAAGAAACGGCCATGGTTATCGTTAGTGTGAAGTACTGTAAAGATAGTACAAGCTTCACCAGCTTCTGCACACGTCGCAGGTAGCACTACTTCTTTGTTGTCATCATTATCGCTACCACATGCTGTTAACGCTGTAACAACAGCTGTCGCGATTAGTCCTTTAATTAAAGTCTTTTTCATTACAATCAACCCCTTGATTATTTTTATGTTTTTGCAACATTTTATATATTCGGCAGAAATAACCCTATTTTCGCCGTGAATCATCTTAGCAAAGATTATGCTTTATTTGTGTCACATTCATTACATAAGATGATCTAAACCGCTCTTTTTAAAGCATTTTGTTTCACGGGCTGTATCATTAACAGAACAAGGGGGTAGTTAGTGGATTTAATATCAATAGCGGATAAATGGATTGTTACTAACACGAGAAACTAAAACAAATAATTTCATTACGTTATAGAGATAGGAAATTTAGAATCGATTGTTTCTAATTGAGAACAGGCGCTGCATTATTTAGCAACGCCAGATCGAACAAAAAAACAGCTATTAGTTTTCACTAATTTTAATTCAACACCGTTTGCAACCATTTAGAGATATCTCGTAGCTGCTCAGGTAACACATTATGGCCCATATCATAGGTTTGCCATTCAGTAGCATAACCTTGGCTTTTCAATAGTTCGAATGCCATTATTCCGGCATTAAGCGGCACAACTTCATCTTGAGTACCGTGTTGTTGCAAAATAGGCGTAGTACTATTCTCACTAGCAAGGTCAACAGGCATTTTGTCTGCTGTCGGCAGGTAGCAAGATAATGCCATGATCCCCGCAAGCTTTTGCTTAAGCCTTAAGCCACAAAACAAACTCATGACTCCACCCTGACTAAACCCAGCAAGGACAATACGATTTGCTTCAATGCCTTGGGCTATTTGTTCATCTATCAGCGCATTAATTAAGCTTTCGCTTTCCAGCACTCCTTTCATATCCGCTCGGTCGTGAAGATCCATACTCTTTATGTCATACCAAGCACGCATGATATAGCCACTATTGATGGTAACTGCTTGCTCTGGTGCGTGAGGAAAGACAAAACGAACACTGTGATCAACAGGTAACCCTAACGCCGGCACGACTGGCGCAAAGCCTGCTCCAGAATCGCCCAATCCATGTAGCCAAATAACACAAGATGTAGCTGGAACTGACGGCTCAACAATAATTCTCTCTAACGGCTTATCTAGCATGACTTTCCTTTTACTATATTAAGATAAAACTAAACATCCGCATGATATCAGTCTCTCTAGTAACATCCTATAGATACCCGCTCTACTTGAAAATGCTCGTTTCAGAGACTATGTGCCAGTTCAATTCTAGGCGCATTAACGTAGAAATGGTTATTCCCTTTTTAGTGAGTGCAACAACGAAGTGGGCTGGCACAAAGCCTTCTTCGATGGGCTTTAATGGACTTTACTCAGTGTTATTGATTTTACTAAGGGAATGACCATTCGTGGCAATCAATGCCGTGATTAAAGCCCATTAAATTCCCACTGAATCCCGCATATTCAGGTAGAACGGGTACAGTTATTAAATAGAAAGGTTTGAGCAACTAAATGCACTTTAATACTGCCCGTGCTGCAGCTAAGCTGAGCTAATTGAAATAACAGCATACAGGCGAATAGCATGGGTTTACTTCAAAACGGAAAATGGGTCGATAAGTGGTACTCAACTGAGGAGACTGGCGGTAAATTTACTCGGTCAGAATCGAGTTTTAGAGATTGGGTAACCCATGACGGAATGCCGTTCAAAAGCGGATTTCGCGGTTTTAAAGCCGAAAAATATCGTTACCATTTATATGTATCACTCGCCTGCCCTTGGGCCCACCGAACTCTGATCTATCTGCAACTCAAAGGTCTACAAGAGATCATAGGTGTGACTATTGTCGAACCACACATGTTAACTAATGGCTGGGAGTTTTCTGGTAATAAACAAAATCCAATCGCTCACCATATTGAAGGCGCCGATGTTGATGAATTAAACGCAGCTGACTTTCTTTATCAGATCTATCAGAAAGCAGATGCGAATTATAACGGGAGAGTCACAGTACCTGTGCTTTGGGATACGAAAACCAATACAATCGTTAGTAATGAGTCAGCTGAAATTATACGCATGCTTAATAGCGCTTTTAATCACCTAGTCAATAACAACCGAGATTTTTACCCTCAAGCGCTGCGTGCAGAAATCGATGAGCTGAATAGCTGGATCTATGACAGCGTAAATAATGGCGTCTACAAGGCGGGGTTTGCCACTACTCAAATCGCTTATAATGAGGCATTTGAACAACTTTTTACAGCTTTAGACACGTTAGAAGAGCGACTGTCAACGCGCCGTTATCTTACTGGAGATGAATTTACAGAAGCTGATATTCGCTTGTTTACCACTTTAATTCGATTCGATGCCGTTTATGTGGGCCATTTCAAAACTAATAAAAAACGGATAGTCGATTACCCTCAACTGTTTGGTTACGTACAAGAAATTTATCAAATGGATGGAGTATCACAAACGGTAAACTTTGAACACATTAAGCAACACTACTATTTTAGCCATGAGATGATAAATCCAACTCGGATAGTCCCTAATGGACCGGACATTGATTTCCATCAGCCCCATGGTCGAGCACAAATTAAATCTCGATGAGTTAACTTATCCCAAGCTCGGCTCTGATCTGCTGCAACTGTTGCTCATTGTCGAGTTTAAGATTCCAACGCACTGCACCCGCGTCAGCAATCATCATTAATGCATCTTGAAGAAATTTGATATCTTCCACCATGGCATACAGATGACAGTGATTATTTAGTCTTACTTGCACTTCAAATGGCGTAAGTACAATTTTTCCATTACTAAACTCAATAATCATCTATGATCTCCGCTTTTAGCGCTATATTAAAAAAGCCCAACAAGGTTGTAATGCCGGTCAG
>NZ_JBFRMK010000227.1:0-13979 GCF_041470405.1 Shewanella sp. 10N.286.45.A1 | reverse complement strand
CTTTTAATGCTATTGGTATCAGTTTACAAAAGCCAAGTTTTCTAAATTACAGGCACAAAAAAAGGAGGCTAAGCCTCCTTTTAATAGGTCGAACGTTATCTAATTAAAGATTAACGACGTAGACCTAACTTCTTGATAAGCTCTTGGTAACGAACATTTTCAGTACGCTTAAGGTATGCAAGAAGTTTACGACGTGTGCTAACCATACGTAGTAGACCACGACGTGAATGGTGGTCATGGATGTGCTCTTTGAAGTGACCTTGTAGGTGGTTGATCTGCGCAGTTAGCAGAGCAACTTGAACTTCAGAAGAACCAGTATCATTTTCACAACGACCAAATTCAGCTAGGATTTTAGCTTTAGCTTCAACACTTAGTGACATTTCTATCTCCAAAATAATAATTAAAAATCTTTAGCCGATCACTAACTCAGCCAAAGTGAGCGCGCTATTCTACCCATTAAGCTAAGTAGTAGCAACTAGATTTCTTAACCACATTGCAAATAATTGCTATTCGGCTGACTCATCTCTTAAAACAATAAGTCGCTTCGGTGCAAGCAGTCCATCATCATTCATCTGACCGATACCGACAAACTTACGCTCAGCACCTAAAGTGATACGCACAAGCTCATCAACGGGCAAATTTGCAACTTGAACAGGATTACCATTCATCAAGAACGGAGCAATGTCATCAGAGACGTTAATCTCTGTAAAATCACTAACTGCTGTATCCATAGGCAAAAGAAGTGGATCTAACACTTCTGCTAGCGTCAATGACTCTGCTTCAACCTTAGCCACCAAAGCCTCTAACTGAGCCAGAGAGACCATATTGTCGTATGGGTAGCCCGCGACTTGAGTACGTCGCAGCATTATCACATGGGCACCACAGCCAAGCATCTCACCCAAATCATCGGTAATGGTTCGGATGTAAGTGCCTTTAGAGCAATGAATATCTAAGGTTAACTCATCGCCTTCTAGGCTGATAAAGTTAAGCTCGAATACATTGATAGGACGAGCCTCACGTGGCACCTCAATGCCTTCTCGCGCATACTTATACAAAGGCTGACCTTGGTATTTAAGCGCTGAATACAT
Source organism: Shewanella sp. 10N.286.45.A1 (assembly GCF_041470405.1). Classification (NCBI taxonomy): domain Bacteria; kingdom Pseudomonadati; phylum Pseudomonadota; class Gammaproteobacteria; order Alteromonadales; family Shewanellaceae; genus Shewanella; species Shewanella sp. 10N.286.45.A1. The sequence continues at coordinate 12,891 of NZ_JBFRMK010000227.1, read as the reverse complement.
TGAAGGTACTTGCATCGTTTTACCACGAAAATGCTCAAGGGCAGTATCTAACTGCTCTTGAGTAAAGTCTATTTCACGTGTCTGAACCACTTCACCATCAGAGTCACTAGTGTCAGTGCGCTGACCGAGCTTAGCGGTGACGAGATAACGCTTATCAGCATCGAGAAGGTGCTGCGAAAACTTGGTGGCTTCACCTAAGCAGATAGGTAACATACCTGTCGCTAATGGGTCAAGCGCCCCAGTATGACCCGCTTTGTTTGCATTAAAAAAGCGTTTAACTCTTTGTAATGCAAAGTTCGAGCTCATGCCAGTGTCTTTATCAAGCAACAACACACCATCAATGTGACGACCACGAGAACGACGAGCCATTACTTGTTGTCCTCAGCCTTGTCAGTGTCTTGCTTAACATTTTCTGCTGTACCGTGCTCTTGCTGCTTAGCTTCATCATCACTGATCACTCGGCTAACAAGATTAGACATACGCATACCTTCAACTAATGAACTGTCATAGATAAAGCGCAGCTCAGGCATCACACGTAGCTTCATACGCCCAGCAACCAATGAACGGATATAGCCTGCAGCGGCATCTAATGCTTCTACTTTCTCTTGAACAAGCTTTTCGTCTTCTTCAAAGAAAGTCACGTATACCTTGGCATAGCTCAAGTCACGTGAAACATCGACATCATTAACCGTCACAAACCCAATACGAGGGTCTTTCATATCACGTTGTAGCACCTGTGCTAGCTCTTGTTGTAGCTGCTGTGCAATACGGCGTGTACGACTAAATTCTTTTGCCATAATATTTTGCCATCTTATCAAAAAGTAAGGGCGGCTGACGCCGCCCCTATATGTTATGAGATAGGTTACAGTGTACGTGCTATCTCAACGGTTTCGAAGACTTCAATCTGATCGCCAACTCTGACGTCATTATAGTTCTTCACACCGATACCACATTCCATGCCGTTACGAACATCGCTAACGTCATCTTTGAAGCGGCGTAGAGATTCTAGCTCACCTTCGTAAATAACAACGTTTTCACGTAATACACGGATTGGAGCGCTACGCTTAATAGTACCTTCAGTAACCATACAACCAGCAATTGCACCGATCTTAGGTGACTTAAATACGTCACGAACTTCAGCAAGACCAATAATTTCTTGTCTGAATTCTGGCGCTAGCATGCCACCCATCGCGTCTCTAACTTCATCAATCAACTGATAGATGATGCTGTAGTAACGTAGGTCAACACTTTCGCTGTCGACAACTTTACGCGCTTGTGCATCGGCACGAACGTTAAAGCCAACCATAATAGCGTTAGATGCTGCAGCTAAAGTTGCGTCGGTCTCAGTCAGTCCACCTACACCGCGAGCGATGATGTTAACTTTAACTTCGTCAGTTGAAAGCTTGTTAAGCGAATCAGCGATTGCTTCAAGCGAACCTTGTACGTCAGCTTTAAGTACCAAGTTAAGCTCTTGAACTTCACCTTCAACCATATTGGCGAACATGTTTTCAAGCTTAGACTTCTGCTGGCGAGCCAGCTTAACGTCACGGAACTTGCCTTGGCGGTAAAGTGCGACTTCACGCGCTTTACGCTCATCACGTACAACCGTTGCTTCATCACCGGCTGATGGCACGCCAGAAAGACCTAAGATCTCTACTGGAATTGATGGGCCAGCTTCAGTAATTGCTTTACCGTTTTCATCTTTCATCGCACGGACTTTACCGTACTCAAGACCACAAAGAACGATATCGCCTTGCTTCAATGTACCTTCTTGTACAAGAACGGTTGCAACTGGACCACGGCCTTTATCAAGCTTAGATTCAACAACAACACCAGCAGCCATACCTTCACGAACCGCTTTAAGCTCTAGTACTTCAGACTCAAGAAGGATACCTTCTAGTAGTTCATCAATACCTTCACCGCTCTTAGCTGAAACGTGAACAAACATGTTCTCTCCGCCCCAGTCTTCTGACATTACGCCATGCTGAGATAGCTCAGACTTAACGCGATCAGGATCTGCTTCCGGCTTATCAATCTTGTTCACTGCAACAATCAGTGGCACTCCGCCTGCTTTAGCATGCTGAATAGCTTCGATTGTTTGTGGCATAACACCGTCATCGGCCGCAACAACAAGAATAACAATATCGGTTGCCTTGGCACCACGAGCACGCATTGCGGTAAACGCAGCGTGACCAGGAGTATCAAGGAAGGTGATCATGCCGTTACCCGTTTCAACGTGGTAAGCACCAATATGCTGAGTAATACCACCCGCTTCGCCTGAAGCAACTTTTGCACGACGAATGTAATCAAGTAGCGATGTTTTACCATGATCAACGTGACCCATAATAGTCACTACTGGAGCACGAGGCTCAACGCTAACATCACCGTTACGGTCAGCAAGTACTTGATGCTCAAGCTCGTTTTCACGAGTTAGAATCACTTTGTGACCCATTTCTTCAGCCACTAGCTGTGCCGTTTCTTGGTCTAGGACTTGGTTAATGGTAACCATAGAACCCATTTTCATCATTTGCTTGATGATTTCAGTCGCTTTAACTGACATCTTTGAAGCAAGTTCTGAAACTGAAACAGTCTCACCAATACTGACATCTGCTTTAACAACAACAGCTGACTTGTTAAATGCATGGTCCATAGACTCAGGTGCAACACTGCGATTGTTGCGAGAGTTGCGTGAATTACGGTTATCACGACGGTTATCTTTACCGCGCTTACCTTTTCCGCCTGGACGACCAGAACCCGCATTAGCATTTGGGTTAGCATTATTACCAGCATTTGCAGAAGGCTTACGCGGACGACGTCCACGTTTTTCAGCGTTTGCATCAGCAGTATCTTCAGCAGCACGCGCTTCAGTAGAGGTAGTCACATGGTGATCACCTGTCTTTTCAGCTTCTTTACGTGCTTTTTCTTCATCAGCCCAACGCTTAGCATTCTCTTCAGCTAGGCGACGTGCTTCTTCTGTTGCAGCAGCGGCTTCTTCATCAGCTTTAGCTTTAGCAACTTCATCTTTAGCTGCTTGAAGCTTATCAGCTTCATCTTTAGCAGCTTTTTCGTCAGCTGTTTGTGCTGGCGCAGCTTCTTGCTTCTCAGTCTTCGCTTTAGCTGCTTTAGCTGCTTTTTCAGCTTTAGCTTTAGCGTCTGCATCAGCTTTTTGTTTTGCTTCAGCATCGGCTTTAGCTTTAACTTCAGCTTCTGCTTTGGCCGCTGCAGCTTTCGCGTCTTCTTCGGCTTTCGCTGCTGCCGCTAGTTCAGCTTCAGCCGCTTCGTCACGCTTTACGAAAGTGCGTTTTTTACGCACTTCGACTTTAACGTCTTTTGACTGACCGCCACTTCCTGCAACGCTCAATGTAGAAACTGACTTACGTTGTAATGTCATTTTCTGTGGTGCAGCATCGCCACCGTGTTGCTTCTTAAGAAAATCAAGCAACTGCTGTTTTTCAGATTCAGAAACCGTATCGTTTGCCGATTTCTTGATACCAGCCTGAGAAAATTGCTCGACGAGTCGATCAGCACTTTTCCCAACTTCTTTGGCTAGTTTGTCTACTGTAGTATCTGCCATTATTAAATTCCCCTCTGTTGATCGACTTATGCTTCTTCGCCAAACCAACAGATATTACGGGCAGCCATAATGAGCTCACCTGCTTTTTCTTCTGTTAATTCTTCAATTTCGATCAAATCATCAATGCCTTGTTCGGCTAAATCTTCTAGCGTGATTACGCCTTTGCTTGCCATTACGAACGCCAAGTGTCTATCCAAACCTTCTAAAGCTAGTAGGTCTTCACTTGGTTCAGCACCATCAAGTGCTTCTTCAGTCGCAAGTGCGCGAGTTGAGATCGCCGCTTTTGCGCGCTCTCTTAAAGACTCAACGATATCTTCGTCAAATCCTTCAATTTCTAGTAGTTCTGATGTTGGTACGTAAGCAATCTCTTCTAGAGAGGTAAAACCTTCGTCAGCCAGAACTTGGGCAAACTCGCCATCAACGTCTAATGACTCGATAAACAAGTTAACCACTTTAGCGCTTTCTGCTTGATGCTTAGCTTTCATATCATCAACAGTCATCACGTTAAGTTCCCAACCTGATAGTTGAGTGGCTAAACGAATGTTTTGACCGTTGCGACCAATTGCTTGCGCTAAGCTATCAGCTTCTACAGCGATATCCATTGAGTGGTTGTCTTCATCTACAATGATTGAAGCAACGTCTGCTGGCGCCATACAGTTGATAACGTATTGTGCAGGGTTATCATCCCATAGAACGATATCAACACGCTCACCGCCAAGCTCGTTAGAAACGGCTTGAACACGCGCGCCACGCATACCAACACACGCACCGATAGGATCGATACGACGGTCGTTAGACTTAACGGCGATCTTTGCGCGAGAACCTGGGTCACGAGCAGCGCCCATGATTTCAATCATTTCGTCTTGAATTTCTGGTACTTCAACACGGAAAAGCTCAATGAGCATCTCTGACTTAGTACGAGTCAAGAACAGCTGAGCGCCACGCGCTTCTGGACGTACCGAGTAAAGCAATGCTCTAACACGGTCACCAGGGCGGAAAGACTCACGTGAAATAAGGTCTTCTTTGAACAGCACACCATCGGCATTGCTACCCAAATCAACAACTACGCTTTCACGGTTACTCTTCTTAACAACACCTACGATTAGCTCACCTTCGCGATCACGGAATTGATCAACAATCTGAGCACGTTCAGCTTCACGTACTTTCTGTACGATAACTTGCTTCGCAGTTTGTGTTGTAATGCGATCGAATGCCACTGAGTCGATTTCGTCTTCGATAAAGCCACCAAGCTCAATCTCAGGGTCGTCGTATACAGCTGCTTCTAGCGTAATTTCGCGGAAAGGGTTTTCCAACGGTTCGCCAGTGTCCTCAACAACCATCCAACGACGGAATGTTTCGTAACCACCTGTTTTGCGATCAATGGCAACACGTACTTCAATGTCACCTTCATATTTTTTCTTGGTTGCTGTGGCTAGTGCAATTTCCAACGCTTCAAAAATCTTTTCGCGAGGTACACCTTTCTCATTCGAAACCGCCTCAGCGACTAGCAGGATCTCTTTATTCATTCTCTTGCCTCGTTCACCTTGAATTCATCAAAACTTAGCGATTAAATTGCCTTTGCGGATATTATCCAAAGCAATTATCAGTTCGTTGCCGTCTACCGACAGAGTGAGCATTTGCCCCTCAATGCCAATAACGGTACCTTTTAAATTACGACTACCTGCAACAGGCATCGTTACTTGTACTTTTACAGTCTCACCGATGTAAAGTTGGTACTGCTCAGCGGTGAACAGTGGTCTATCTACACCAGGTGAAGAAACTTCGAGTGTGTACTCTGTTGAGATTGGGTCTTCAACATCCATAACAGCACTTACTTGACGACTGGTCTCTGCACAGTCCTCAATAAAAATTCCTTTTTCGTTGTCTATATATAGACGCAAGATAGAGTGCTTACCTGCTTGAATATATTCCAAACCCCAAAGCTCGTGGCCTAATGCTTCAACTGGTGCTTTGAGCATCTCTACCAGTTTGCGTTCTAATGTAGCCAAGGTTACCCCCAGAAAAACAAAAAAGGGCCTAATAGCCCCAGTAAAAAGTCATTTTCATGACAGTTTTGTAAGTCCCAGATAACAAAAAACCCCGTAATGACGAGGTTGATATATCCAGAACCTGTAACAGTATAGGATCTAAATCCTTTACTGGGAAGCTGGTTGCGGGGGCCGGATTTGAACCGACGACCTTCGGGTTATGAGCCCGACGAGCTACCAAACTGCTCCACCCCGCGACAACTTGTGCAAGTATATTGAGAATCATCTCTACTTGCAATAATAAAGCGCCTAAGTGGCGACTTTATTACCTTTGACTTGGTCATTAAACAAAATCAAAGATTTGGTGCGGATGGGGGGACTTGAACCCCCACGAGCTTTCGCTCACCAGCCCCTCAAGCTGGCGTGTCTACCAATTCCACCACATCCGCATAATTTCTACGTTGATTGCTTTTAATAATGACCACGTTTAGAGGTTAATAGCCATTTTAACAATCTCTATTAATCTATCTGATTAATAGTCTCCATAAGTATCTATGGATTAGTCAGGGATTTTATCTTCTGACTTTTCAGCGCCCTGCTGAACTTGCTCAACAGCTTGAGCTGCATCGCTACCTAAATCGTTCCATGCATCTTCAGATTTAGTGTGGTTTGCACTTAAGTTACCGATGGTAAGACTTAAAGCAAAAAACGCTATTGCTAAAATTGCTGTTGAACGAGTCAGGAAGTTACCAGAACCTGATGAACCGAACAGAGTACCAGATGCACCGGCGCCAAAAGAGGCCCCCATATCTGCACCTTTACCTTGCTGGATAAGGATCATGCCTACTAGGCCAATCGCTACCAACAAGTATATAACCATTAGAACTTCATACATATTTATGCGCTCATCGCTATCGTACATAGACTGAGAAATTCAGTAGCATTCAGACTAACACCGCCAATCAAGCCACCGTCTACATCAGGCTGCGCAAATAAATCTGCTGCGTTACTCGGTGTTACGCTACCACCGTACAAAATCCTGATATTTTCTCCGATAAATGGAGATACTTCAGAGAGGCGTTTGCGAATAAACGCATGAACTTCCTGTGCCTGCTCTGGCGTAGCGCTCTTACCTGTCCCTACAGCCCATAATGGCTCGTAAGCGATAATTGCGTTGTCAAAAGCCATGGTGCCATTTTTTTCAATGACTACATCTAACTCTTCAGCAATAACTTCAAAAGTACGTCTTGCTTCACGAGCTGGACCTGACTCACCAACACATAATATTGGCGTCAAACCATGTTTTTGAGCTGCAGCAAATTTCTCTGCTACGATGTCACTCGTCTCTCCGTACATACGGCGACGTTCTGAATGGCCGATAATAACATACCGACATCCTGAATCTTTTAACATCTGCCCAGATATTTCACCAGTATAAGCACCGAAGTCATGTTGACTGACATTCTGTGTACCCATCCTGACAAGACAACCGTTTAAGGCTTCTTTGTTTTCATCTAGCAGCTGTCTAACACTTTCTAAATATATAGAAGGCGGACACAAAACTACTTCCGCTGAATCATTTTGGAGCTTGGTAGCGAATTTTTTGAAAAGCTCTTGCGCGAGTTGCGCACTGCCATTCATTTTCCAATTACCAGCGACCATGGGACGTCTTAGTGCCATCACTGTCTCCTCTGAAAGCGGCGTGAATAATAGCGAACCACTTGTTAACTTACAATACCTAAAGGCGTAATTTTTAATAAACTCGGTTAGAACGCATACTTTTTACCCGACCAAGGCGATATATGCTTAAAGTGCATATTTTTACAGCATGATAAACAGCTGTATGTTCTAACCGAATAGCAGTCTACACTAGATTACGAACTGCATCTGCAATGTCGTTTGCGAATTGAGTCACGTCAGCTCGATCGTCGCCCTCAACCATCACCCTAAGTAAAGGTTCGGTACCAGATTTACGCAGCAATACACGCCCCTTAGCGCCAAGTTTCTGTTCAACCTCAGCTTTTGCTGCAAGTACCACCTCTGATGACAACGGGTCATCAGCGCCTTCAAAACGAACATTAACCAAGACTTGAGGCAACATGGTTATGCCAGCTGTGAGTTCCTCAAGGCTAGCATTTTGACGACACATTGCCGCCAGAACGAGTATACCCGCAACAATACCATCACCGGTTGTACCATGATCAAGGTTCAGAATGTGGCCTGAATTTTCGCCGCCAATCTTCCAATCATGTTCTTTCAATAACTCCATCACATAACGGTCGCCCACTTTAGAACGTACAAATGGAATATCAAGCGCCTGTAGTGCTATGTCTAAACCAAGGTTAGACATCAATGTTCCAACGACTCCGCCTTGCAGTACGCCACGTTTTTGCGCATCACAGGCAAGAATGTAGAGGATCTCATCGCCATCAATGACTCGACCATGACGGTTCACCATCATGATCCGATCGCCATCACCGTCAAGTGCAATACCTAAGTCAGCATTTTCTTCCAGCACGGTTTCACAAATTTTAGCCATTGAAGTTGCACCAACTTTATCGTTGATGTTCAGCCCATTTGGTTTATCACCAATAGCGATAACTTCGGCGCCAAGCTCTTTAAATACGCTTGGTGCAATGTGGTAGGTCGCGCCGTGAGCACAGTCGACAACTATTTTTAGACCACTTAAAGTCTGTTCTGCTGGGAAATGACTTTTACAATATTCAATATAGCGGCCAGCAGCATCATCGATACGGCCAACTTTGCCTAATAAGTGAGATTCTACGCAAGTCAAAGGTTTCTCTAATTCAGCTTCGATTTCAAGCTCAACCGCATCTTCTAACTTACTACCATCGGTATAAAAGAACTTAATACCGTTATCGTAATAAGGGTTATGAGAAGCACTGATCACAATCCCGGCTTCTGCACGGAATGTGCGAGTCAAGTATGCGACCGCTGGTGTTGGCATTGGGCCAATGAGCATGACATCTAGACCCGCAGCAGATAAGCCCGCCTCTAGCGCTGATTCAAATAGATAACCTGAAATACGGGTATCTTTACCAATAATCACTTTATGGGTACCCGCTCGAGATAATACACGTCCCGCCGCCCAACCCAGTTTGAGGGCAAGCTCAGGTGTCATCTTGCCTGCACCGACCTTGCCACGAATACCGTCGGTACCAAAAAATTGTCTTTGCTTCACGAAAACTCCAAACTAATAGCTGTGGGTAGAAACGAATGCACATATTCTACCAAATAATACTTCATTTAAGCTGAACAAGAGTTTAACTTAAATCCTTGTAATTTTTAGTTGCGTTGAGCACAGCCATCATATCGGCTGTTTCCTGTACATCATGTACACGCACTATATCGGCTCCCGCCTGCAGGGCTAACATATTACCAGCAAGAGACGCACTTAATCTTTGTGCTACATCACGATTAAGTAGCTGACCAAACATGCTTTTTCTAGACATTCCTGCTAAAAGCGGCAATCCAAAGGCTTTAAACTCTGCGAAACGCTGTAACAGTTCATAATTATGCGATAATGATTTACCAAATCCAAATCCTGGATCAAGCACTATGTTGTCACGCTTAATACCTGCTTGAACACATTGTTCGATACGCTGCTTAAAAAATGCCGCTATATCTTCAACAACGTCAGCATAGATTGGCGCTTGCTGCATCGTACGAGGTTGCCCCTGCATATGCATAAGGCATACGGGCACATTGAGCTCACTAGCCGCTGTTAACGCACCAGGTTCTTGTAAAGCTCTAACATCATTGATGAGGTGTGCACCGGCTGCGACAGCCGCTCTCATGACTTCTGCTTTGCTGGTATCGATTGATATCCAAACATCATGTTTTTTTGAAACATATTCAATCAGTGGGATCACTCGTGCAAGTTCCTCCTTTTCACTAACATCCTTAGCGCCCGGTCTTGTAGACTCTCCACCAATATCAATAAAAGTTGCCCCGTGCGCGACCATGCTATCAGCTTGACGACAGGCAGTTGCAAAAGTTGAGAATTCGCCACCATCAGAAAAAGAGTCAGGGGTTGCATTGAGGATCCCCATAATAACGGCAGTAGATAAATCTAACGATTTTTCCCTACAAGTTAATATCGACAAAATAAAGCTCCATAAACAAGAAAGCCCCGCAGTGGGGCTTTCTTAAACATTCTAAAGATTACTTAGCAGGTGATTCGTCCACATCACTTACGTCAGTTTTATTTTCTTCAGTGTCTTTAGTCTCTTCTTTTTTTACCGAAGAAGCACCGTTGCTGTCATTATCATCTGACTGCTGGTCTTTTTCCCACTCTGCAGGCATACGCACTTCACGACGCTGCATCAAATCTTCAATTTGATTTGAATCAATGGTTTCATACTTCATCAGTGCATCTTTCATTGCATGAAGAATATCCATATTTTCGTTAAGGAAGGTTTGCGCTCTTTCGTAGTTAGAGTCAATCAACATCTTAACTTCAGCATCAATGATCCGTGCCGTATCATCAGACATATGCTGCGACTTACCCATACTACGACCTAAGAAGACTTCATTTTCATCTTCAGCGTAAAGTACTGGGCCTAGCTTCTCAGAGAAGCCCCACTGCGTGACCATGTTACGTGCAATAGAAGTTGCATACTTAATATCTTGCGATGCACCAGTCGATACTTTTTCAGTTCCGTAGATAATCTCTTCAGCTAGACGACCACCATAAGCAACAGAGATCTGGCTTTCAAGTTTACGTCTACTTTGGCTAATTGCATCCGCTTCAGGAAGGAAGAAAGTAACACCCAATGCGCGACCACGTGGGATGATAGTCACCTTATGCACAGGATCGTGCTCAGGAACTAAGCAACCAACGATAGCGTGACCCGCTTCGTGGTATGCCGTCATCTCTTTCTCTTCTTCAGACATCACCATAGTGCGGCGCTCAGCACCCATCATGATCTTATCTTTTGCGCTTTCAAACTCTTCCATGCCAACGACACGGCGGCTGTTACGAGCAGCAAATAGCGCCGCTTCGTTAACAAGGTTAGCCAAATCTGCACCTGAGAAACCTGGAGTACCACGGGCAATCACACTAGCTTTAACACCATCGGCCAAAGGTACTTTACGCATATGCACTTTAAGAATTTGCTCACGACCACGAACATCTGGCAAACCAACAACAACTTGACGGTCAAAACGACCAGGACGCAATAGTGCAGCATCGAGTACGTCAGGACGGTTAGTCGCGGCGATAACAATCACACCTTCGTTACCTTCAAAACCATCCATTTCAACCAGCATTTGGTTCAATGTTTGCTCACGTTCATCATGACCGCCACCAACACCGGCGCCACGCTGGCGACCTACCGCATCGATTTCATCAATAAAGATAATACAAGGAGCTGACTTCTTAGCTTGTTCGAACATGTCACGTACACGAGATGCACCAACACCAACAAACATTTCAACAAAGTCTGAACCTGAAATAGTAAAGAAAGGCACTTTCGCTTCACCGGCAATGGCTTTAGCAATTAGCGTCTTACCAGTACCTGGAGGACCTACTAACAAAACACCAGTAGGAATTCGACCGCCCAACTTTTGGAAACGTGTTGGCTCTTTTAGGTAATCAACCAACTCTTTAACGTCTTCTTTCGCTTCATCACAACCCGCGACATCAGCAAAAGTCGTTTTAATTTGGTCTTCACTCATCAGTTTGGCTTTACTCTTACCAAATGACATAGCGCCTTTGCCACCACCGCCTTGCATTTGACGCATGAAGAATATCCACACACCAATAAGGAGCAGCATTGGGAACCAAGAGATAAAGATTTGGGTCAAGAAACCCGACTCTTCCGCTTCTTGGCCTTTCATCATGATGCCTTTACGGTCAAGATCATTGATTAGATCTAGATCCGGCATCGGCATAATGGTGACAAACTTCTCACCAGTACGCTTAGTCCCTTCAATGGTACGTTGATCGCTTTTCACTTCAACAGTACTAACCTGTCCAGCTTTTACGTCATCCAAAAAGGTAGAATAATCCATCTTCTGCTTATTTGAAGAAGAGGGGGAATAGCCCTGAAAAACTGACATCAATACAACAGCGATGACAACCCAGAGAATTAAATTTTTAGCCATGTCACTCAAATTACTCGACCTCTTTTTAAAGTCTTTCGAAAACTAATGTTAGAGTACTTACGATAGATTACTATAACTTGTACCCAGTCGCCACAAGATAGACTTCACGCGATCGTGGTCGCGAAGAATCTGGCTTACGTGTTTTTACCGTTTTAAATGCTTCTTTTACTGCTTTCATGTATTCGTCAAAGCCCTCCCCCTGAAAGACCTTAACAGCAAAACAGCCATTAGGTGCCAAAACTTGATGACACATGTCTAATGCAAGTTCTACCAAATACATAGCGCGAGGTTGGTCTACCCCACCTGTACCACTCATGTTTGGTGCCATATCAGATAACACAACATCCACTTTAGCATCACCGACTCGGGTCAGCAGCGCATCAAGTACTTTTTCCTCGCGAAAATCTCCTTGTAAAAAATCTACGCCTACAATGGGATCCATAGGTAAAATGTCACATGCGATAACTTTACCTTTGTCTCCAGCAAGTTTAACGGCTACTTGTGACCAACCGCCGGGTGCAGCGCCTAAATCAACAACCGTCATCCCCGGACGAATAAGTTTATCTTTCTCTTGGATCTCTTCTATCTTAAAGGCCGCTCTAGACCTAAAACCGCGTTTTTGCGCAAGTTTGACATAGTGATCATCGAAATGTTCTTGCATCCAGCGAGATGAACTAGCTGTTCGTTTTTTACCTGACATTTAAAATCCGCAACAATTGAGAGTTACACAAAGCATATATAAGGGTAGAATAGCGGCTTTTCAACAGTAACTCAGCATAAAGTTGGTATAAATGAACTTAACAACCAAACAAAAACAGCACTTAAAGGGTTTAGCGCACAGTTTAAAGCCTGTAGTGATGCTTGGTGGCAACGGCCTGACTGAAGGTGTACTGGCTGAAATTGATAGTGCACTCTCTCATCATGAATTGATTAAAGTGAAAATAGCCTCTGGTGACAGAGAGCTTAAAAATGCAATCGTCGACGCCATCGTACGTGAAACTCAAGCTGTTCAAGTACAGCTTATTGGTCACGTCTTAGTACTGTTCCGTCAGTCTGAAGAAATGAAAATTGCTGTGCCTAAGGCAAAGTAGTTAACAAAAGCCTCTTTTATCCACGAAAGAAGTTTTAGCAAGATAGATAAAAAGAGCCGCTGATTATTCAGCGGCTCTTTTTTTATTTACTATACCCGTACTACCTGAA
>NZ_JBFRMK010000226.1:0-13098 GCF_041470405.1 Shewanella sp. 10N.286.45.A1 | reverse complement strand
GCGTCGATGGGCTAACAGGTTTCCCAGAGGCGATAGCGACTATCTTCCCTGAAACAGAGACTCAGCTGTGCGTTATCCATCAAATCCGTAATTCAATGAAGTATGTCGCTTCTAAGAACCAAAAAGCCTTTATGGCGGATTTAAAACCTGTCTATCGAGCGGTAAGTAAAGAGGCTGCTGAGCTTGCACTGGATGAGCTAGAAGCCAAGTGGGGCAGTACTTACCCAATGGTTATCAATTCCTGGCGCAGGAAGTGGCACAACCTATCACATTACTTTAAATATCCAGAGCATATACGGAAGGTGATTTACACGACCAATGCTGTTGAGGCTGTCCACCGTCAATTTAGAAAACTGACTAAAACGAAGGGAGCGTTCCCTAACGAAAATAGCTTGTTGAAGCTACTATATGCCGGCATATTGAATGCCTCAGAAAAATGGACAATGCCAATTCATAATTGGAGCCTTTGTTTATCTCAGTTAGCCATTTATTTTGAAGGGCGCTTAGACAGCGTCCTAGACATTTAAAAATTAGCCTGACACAGAATATTGAACGCCCTCGTAAGTTAAGCACCGTGGTTATCACAGTGCTTAATTTATGTTGATCTTACCTCTGATATACTTTTTCTAACTGTGCTTTATGGCTGATAAAATATTCATTTGCTACCTTTTGGCAATATTCCTTTGCTCTTAATGCGGGGACAGATTGAGCATTTTCGATAGTAGTAGAGGGAAAGCGTCCCATCCCTGAAAAAAGGCAGTACCAAGAAGGGCGCAGGTATACAAGTGAGTCTTGTTGTTGCTTAAGCGCACTCTCAAAGTCCCCTCCACTGTCCCACGTTGTTATCAAGTTAGCTAATGAATCTGGTGTTCGTGCATCTTCTCTACATGCTTGCCAATAAGCGCTGTCATTACGACTATTTAACTTGTAGTGAGCAACAATATAATCTCTGACTCCATCAAAAGTTTTGTTTAAGTCTTTGTTATAGTCAGCTTTAGTTAACTCATCGGACTTTGAATCGTCTTCAAAACTGCTAATAAAACGGTCGATTGTAAACTGTATTAGCATTAGTGCTGTTGCTTCTAGTGGCTCAATAAACCCCTGTGACAGTCCTACAGCTAAACAGTTTTTGTGCCAATGTTGATTTAGGCGCCCAACACGCATTTTTAAATGTCTAGCCTCGATATCAGAATCTAATAGCCCAAGCTGAGTTCGTAATTCAGTTTCTGCACTATCAGGACTAATAAAATCAGAACTAAAAACATAACCATTGCCCCACCTTGAGGTTAATGGAATTCTCCATGACCAACCGTTGGTTAATGCTCTAGAAACTGTTTGGGCAGGAACCTCTGTGTGTGACGCTAAATTGGAAGGTATAGCGACTGCAGCATCATTGAAAAGGGAGTCTTTATAACTGCAAAATGAAAGTCCCAATGTTTTATTAACAAGTAAACCTGTAAAGCCGGTACAGTCGATGAAAAAATCAGCATTAAGGGATTGCTGAGCTTCCACATTGACGGCTGTTATATGTCCGTCAACGGAGGTGTCTACACTTGTAACGTTGCCAATGACGTGAGTCAGTCCGAGCTTTAATGCTCTATCTTTTAAAAAACGACCTAGCTTTGCGGAGTCAAAGTGATAGCCGTAATCAACATCAAATGGGAGGTCAATTCTAGGCACTGGTGATTTGTTTAACTCTATAAGTTGCGATGATACAAAGTAGTGGTTAGGTAGAGCATCAACCTTTATTCCCCTTCTTCTTAGGCCGCTATTATGAAAAAACAGATCCGCCGGCTTTAGATCCAATTTGGAAAAGAAAGGGTGGAAGTAGCTTTCATATCCAGCTTTTGTAGACCAATCAGGAAAGCTGATGCCCGCTTTGTAGGTTGCATCACAAGCTGGCATCCATTCGGACTCTTTAATTCCCAAGCTGCTAAAATATTGTTTCAAATAAGGGGTGGAGCCTTCGCCAACCCCAATAATGCCAATATCTTTTGATTCAACAAGAGTGATTTGGACTGTATTTCCCCATGAAGAAAGTAAGCTATTTACTGCCATCCATCCAGCAGTACCGCCTCCAACAATAACGATGCTTTTTGGTTTAATTTTCATCAAAACACTCCCGCCATAAACATATCGTTGGCACCTTGCATTTAGATGCCCTAACTAACTATTACTTTATTAATAAATCAACTTGCCCTAAAGAGGATAAATGAGCGTAGATAGGACCAAATAGACCTTGCTTGGCAAACATAACTAATTTGTCATCGGGTAGCGCTTTAAGGCGTTCTTCATCTATGGTGAAAATGCCTTGAATATTATGGTCTTTACCATTAGTTCCTTTAATGGTGAGCACTTTTTGTTGCAACAACTCGTTGTCAGTTAAATGCTTTATAAATAATGATGTTATATGGTGATACTCGGCAATCTTTCCCATGAACGCTACCTGTTGCTTTAGATAGTCAGTTTGATCACCATTTTCATCAAAAAGGCGATGGCCTTCAGTTGTGTTAACAAGCTTTGAGTTATTGTTAAAACCTATCATGATGCTCTGCTGTTCATTTTCTCTAGCAATAAAAGGCTGACCTCGCAGCACCATTGGTAGATATCGTGCAGTCCATTTTCCTTCAACTACAAATTGATTGGTCTCGGGGGTTAGTCCGAATAAAGCGACGGCTTTAAACTGCATTGATTTTGGATCTTTGGTAAAGATAATGGGAAAAGATGCTGAAGCCTGTATGAACTCTTGCACCATCAATGGTGCCATATGATCATTGCTAAACTCTTCAAAATTGTTCATATCTTTTATACGAATATTTTGATGTTCTTTGTTATTTAAAGCTACGTATGCTGCTTCCATGTTGAATTCCTTATTTATATTTTCGTTAGTTATAGCAGCAACATAAAAATGCCACTCCCGATAATCCAGCAAGAAAAAACTAGTTTCAGATTTTTAACAGACATTAACGTTACGATTCTTCGCGCTAATAACCCACCAAGAATAGCTCCAGGTCCAGCAAAGAGAACAATCTGAAAATAGGTTTGAGCAGATGGAGTAAAATGAATGTATGCACTAGCCCACACAGTCGCTGCTGATACGGTTACTCCTGCGGCTATAGCGACTATTGGTGCTGTTCTTTTTAATAGCAAATATATGACGACTAACTCACCGACACCAACAGAAAGCCAGCCAGTGATAATTCCACCCAAAAAGCTTATGAATACTATTGTATACAGCTCCTTCTTTGATAAAAGCCGACGATCTGATAGCTGATTTCGATAAATGCAATTGATCCCCAAAATAACTCCGAGAACAATGGAAAAGACCCCAAAAGTGAATGGCATCGATTGTGGAGGTTGAAGGTCGGTGAATTGACAAAGCCATAGGCCTGCAATAGAGGCCGGAATACAACATTTTAAAATGATTGGATACTGTGACCAATCATTAGCATTGAGCTGTGAGTGATGTTTTACTTTGTCTTTATAGTATCTCCACCAGGTTAATGTTCCTGCTGTCATACCAAAGCATTGAATGGCGAAAGATGTGGAGAGGGCTTGAAGTTCACTTAATTCTAATGAATTAAAAACAGGAATAAACACTACACCTCCGCCCGCTCCCGTGGTGTTTGCAAATATGGCACCGATAATACCCAAAAATAAAAAGTAGAAATAATGACTCGTTACTTCAAAGCTAGAGTCAAATGACATAGCCCAAACAAGCCAAAGCAATGCTGATAGTGTAATGAAAGAGATCTTTTTAAATCTACTAGGCTGAAAACCAGCTAAAAACGACACAATAAAAAACACCTCACGAATTAGTTATTATTAAAATATCATTCAGATGTGTTCAAGATGTTACTTACTTTAGACAGCGTTGTCATTAAATTCTACCAGCTAAATTTTGCTGAAAACCATAGTGAATAGGGGATCGTAGTTCTAGTCTCTTGATATAGTGATTCTTGCTAAAAACAATTGTCAAAAAAATGTAGAAATCTTGTTTGTTCTTGTGTATGTTTATTTATGACAGCGTTGTCATCTGCTTGTGTGGCAGCTGTTAGTAAGGTCTGCATGGATAGGATGAGGTCTCCTAATTCGTGTTTTTTTAACAAACAAATAGTGTTTGTTATTCCTATAGTCTCTCCCCAGAAACTAGTGTAGGCCGAGTGCTTGTTAAGTGCTCGGCCATTTTTTTCTAAAGAGGCTTGGCCTGTTTTAATCATTAGATAATAAAAATAATAGCTCTTACCTAGCGTTGACTGCCGTAGTCACGATTAGACCATTAATGGAGTGACTAATATGAACAAAACAGTTGTGACGCTAATACTGCTATTAAGTGCATTGCTTATGGCTAGTCACGCGTTTGCAAAGGACGTGGTAACCACTATTCCTCAGAGTTGGCAATTAACGCTAATGGAAACAGCTCTTGAGCGAGTCAATAGCCAGTACCAGTCTAAAATAATCACCACTGAAATGAATCAAAAGCGTAAAGTTGAAGAGTCGCTAGCGGGCAATGTTGATGTGTTTTGGAGTATGACTTCAGCTGAGCTTGAGTCGCAGGTTCTACCTATTCGGATCCCCATATTTAAAGGTTTGCTTGGCAATCGATTGCTTATTATTCGCAAGCAGTCTCAAGTTGATTTTAATCGTGTTCTCAATCAAGCAGACTTTGAGCAATTTACAGCAGGGCAAAATCATTATTGGCCAGATGCCGATATCATTCGTGCTGGCGGTCTTCCTATTGTTACCACCTATAAATACAAGAATTTGTACCCGATGCTTGAAGGTGAGCGCTTTGACTATTTAGCCCTTGGTGCACAGGAGATTTGGGGCGAATTAGATAAACATCCTGATCCTCGTTTAAAGGTTGATGATCGAGTGTTACTGCAGTACCGCTCACCAGCTTATTTCTTCGTTTCTCCACAACAACCTGAGCTTGCTAGAGATCTATTACAAGGATTGGAACTGATGGTTAGTGATGGCAGCTTTGATAAGTTGTTTAATCAGCATCTGAAGATTGATGAACTTTATGCCAAAGCAAACTTTGAACAAAGAGCGATTATCCGTTTAAAAACCCCAGGGTTAAGCCCGCTCACGCCGATATCAAGATCAGAGCTATGGTTGGACCTGTTTAGTATTGAAGGAGCTATGTAATGAATTCTTTATCTACAAGAGTATTAATTGGTCTAGCTTCGGCGTTGTTTGTTGTCGTCACCATTCTTTTTAGCTCTGCATACCTACTTGAAAAATCTAAACTAGAGCAGCAGTTTGAAGATTACCAACTAAATACCTTAGCCAATCTAGAAGTTACCCTGGCACAACCGATATTCAACTATGATTTTGAGCAGATTAGTGCAGCGCTATCGACATCATTAAAGTCCTCCAAAATCTACGCAATTTCAGTCCTCGACCATCGTGGTAAATCGATGGCAGAGACCAGTCAACCCTATTCGGTTGATGCAAGTGAGCTATTAGCCCACAGCATTAAATTTACCAATAATGGTAAAGCAACTGGGCAATTATCAATTGAGTTTTCAGCCGCACCAATTCATAGCGCAATGAATGAACTCATGACGACTTATATTGTTATGGCGCTGCTTATTCTGGTTTTTAGTGTTGTCGCTATATTCTTTATTTTACGCGTATTAGTGATTGCCCCTCTGGCTCATGTCGTCGAGGCTATGAATGAGATTGCAATTGGTGATGGTGATTTAAGTCGTAAATTGCCGGTAGAGAGTCAAGATGAGATTGGCCGATTAGGCTTAGCCTTTAATCAGTTTATTGCGCAGATCCACGGCACTATCACTAAAGTCAGTGAAACCTCGGAGCAGATATTAGCCGACGCCACAGCGCTTGATGCACTTTCTAATACCAATAATCAGCGAGTACAGTCACAACTACTCGATGCCGAAGCCGCTGTAACCGCGATAACTCAGTTAAGTGGTAGTGCCTTTGAAGTAGCAAATAGTGCCAAATCAACAGCGGATGAGGCTACTCGAGCCGATCAAGAGGTTGAGCACAGCCAGTCACAATTTGATGCGGGGTTAGCGCTTACTGACCGTTTAGCCAATGAGCTAACGCTATCTGCATCATCCGTTGAGCAGTTACAGCAAGAGACGCAGAAAATTGATGAAGTTGTGGTAGTGATTAATGCCATTGCGGAGCAGACCAACTTACTGGCACTTAATGCAGCGATTGAAGCTGCCAGAGCAGGAGAGCAGGGTCGAGGTTTTGCGGTAGTTGCTGATGAAGTGAGAACTCTAGCGAGCAGAACGCAACAAGCCACAGGTGAAATTCAAAAGATGATCCAGCTGGTACAGCATCGAGTGACAGAGACCGTCACTGTAATGCAGTCGAGCCAACTTCTATCTAGCGAGGCGCTATCTCACTCTAAAGAGATTAAAGTTTTACTAGGTAACGTGACAGAAATTGTATCTAATATCAGCAATATGAATTTAGATGTAGCCAGTTCAGCAAAAGAGCAAACAGAGGTTACAGCTGGGATCTCTAAGAGCTTAGATGATCTAGTGGCGGTGTCGGGTTCGGCTTCAATAGACAGTGAAAAACTTGCAAAATCAAGTGATCGTTTATTTCACCAGGGGGAGAAATTACGCGACTTGGTTAAATCGTTCCACCTATAAAAAAAGAATATGGAAATGAGGATTGTAATGAAGAAAAGATTAATTGTAGCAGCTGTTGGCTTGATATTGGCGACCAGCGCGTGTTCTCAAAAGGATGTTGAAATAACGGCTAAAGGTGCAAAAAACGGATCCCCCATTGCACTGAGTCAAGACAAGTTGAGCCTTATTGGCCAGCAGTTGGCTGTCAACTACCGAGTTGTGACTAATGTTACTGATAATAAGTGCGATAAAGACTCTGCGGGCGGCAAGTGTTTTGTAGCAGAAATAGATTTGACCTTTCCTGTGGATGTCGCGGCTAAAGATTGGGCTATTTACTACTCTCAGATGAGACCTGTGCAATCGATTGAAGGTGATGAATTTACCATTTCTCGTGTTAAAGGCGATCTGCACAAAATTGAACCTTCAACTGGGTTTAAAGGATTAGTTAAAGGGCAGACCAAAACGATTCGTTTTCGAGGCGATAATTGGCAACTAGCAGAAACCGATGCAATGCCTAACTATTATATTGTTGCTAATGGCTCTGCCCCAATATTAATAGACAGCACCAAGGTTGCCATTGATACTGAAACAGGCCTAGAACTCCGCCCTTACGCTGCAGATTTTACCGATGCAGAAAAGCAGTATAAGCGCACCGAGAATGATAAAGTCGAGTGGGCGACATCAGGCGTTTTATATGCAAATAACCTAGCGACTAAAACCGATGCTAAGTTGGCTGAAAACCGTATTATACCAATGCCTACATCGGTTGAGTTAACCGCTGATGCTGCGCAAGCCTCTTTGAAAGAAGGGCTAAAGATCAACTATAACAAGGTTAAGCCTCAGTCAGTTGAGGCAGCACTTAAGCGCCTAGCAAGATTGGGTGTCGCTGAGTCAGATAAAGGGCTCTCGGTTGCGTTATTACCGTTACCAGTAAAAGCTGTATCTGGCAGTTACCATCTCGATATTAGTGCACAACAGATTACCATTTCCGCTAATGACGATGCTGGTTTTTCTTACGGTTTAGCATCATTAACATCTTTGATTGATGTAAACACGCTAGTCGTAAACGCAATGTCGGTGGAAGATTCCCCACGCTATGATTTTCGCGGAATGCACATCGATGTATCTCGCAACTTCCATAGTAAACAGCTGATATTAGATCTGTTGGATCAAATGGCCGCTTATAAGCTCAATAAGTTGCATTTGCATATGGCTGACGACGAAGGTTGGCGTCTAGAGATTGAAGGGCTTCCCGAGCTTACCGATATCGGCAGTAAACGCTGCCATGACTTAACTGAGGATAACTGTTTGCTACCTCAACTTGGCAGCGGCCCCTTTAGTGATGTAAAGGTCAATGGCTACTACAGTAAAGCTGACTATATCGAGATTCTGCAGTTTGCAGATGCACGACAAATCCAAGTTATTCCATCAATGGATATGCCGGGTCATTCTCGTGCAGCGATAAAGTCGATGGAAGCACGTTACCGTAAACTGCTAGCGCAGGGCTTAACGGCTGAAGCTGAGCAGTATTTACTATCAGATAGTAACGACAAAACGGTTTATTCATCGGTGCAATACTATGACGATAACACCCTCAATGTGTGTATGGAGTCGACGTTTACCTTTATCGATAAAGTTATTGATGAAATAGCACAACTGCACAAAACGGCTGGTGTACCGCTATCGCTTTACCATATTGGTGCTGACGAAACCGCTGGTGCTTGGCTTGAGTCTCCTGTGTGTAAAACCTTTATCGCCAATAACGATAAAGGTGTTAAAGACAGCAGTGAACTTGGGGCTTATTTCATCGAAAGAACCGCTTCGTTACTTGCAGCAAAAGGCATAGAAGCTGCTGGTTGGAGCGATGGCATGAGCCATACTCGCCCAGAAAACATGCCAAAACGGGTACAGTCAAACATTTGGGACATTGTCGCACATGCAGGCCATAAGCGCGCTCATCAACAAGCTAACTTAGGGTGGCAGACGGTATTGAGTCAGCCTGAAGTACTCTACTTTGACTTCCCCTATGAAGCTGATCCAAAGGAGCACGGCTATTACTGGGGCATTAGGCAAAGTAACAGCAAGCACGTGCATAGCTTTATGACCGATAACTTGCCTGCCAATGCTGAGCAATGGACCGATATTGAGGGCTTGCCGTTTGAAGCCGATGACACAGTTCAACGTGATGAAAATGGCAATGTTGTAAGTGGACCGCTTGCTAAGTCGGCTAAATTTAGCGGCATTCAAGGTCAGCTTTGGAGCGAAACCGTTCGCAGTGATGAAATTGCCGAGTACTTGATGTTCCCGCGTGTATTGATGTTAGCCGAGCGAGCATGGCATAAGCCTAGTTGGGAAGTGCCTTATCAATATCAAGGCGCTATTTACAACCAACAGAGTGGAATGTTTACTCAAGATATGCGAGCCCAACAGGCATTAGAGTGGCAGGCGATTGCTAATACCTTAGGCTACAAAGAGTTGATAAAGCTTGATAAAGCTGGCATTAGCTACCGAGTGCCAACTGTTGGTGCAGTAATAAAAGATAATAAGCTATTCGCTAACCTTATCTATCCAGGACTGGCGATAGAGTATCGAGTTAATGGTGGCGATTGGCAGCTTTATAACGCGGGTGCGCTTGTTAAGGGCAACGTCGAAGTTCGAGCTATTGCCGCTGACGGTGTGCGAAAAGGTCGAACGTTGCGGGTTAAATAATCACAGCATCAGGCAGAGCGCTGTGATGATGTGAGTATTTACTTAGGTTAGATGCGGTAACTAACAGGTGTTACTGCATCTATTCTTATCCTAAAAGCAATGTGAAAAAACAAATGACAACGCTGTCATTATTGTTGTAACATACAATTAACTTATTAGGTTTCTCAGTTAAGTTTATTAGCTCAACATTAAATATTAGAACAATAAAGAGGTTTGTCATGGGCATAGGCCAGGCGAAAGAAGCATCCTTGTATATAGGTATCGATGGTGGTGGTAGTAAGTGCCGCGCAACTATATATACAAGTGATTTCAGCATTGTGGGAACTGGCGTCGCCGGGCGTGCCAACCCGCTGCATGGTTTAGCGCAAACATTCCAATCTATTGAAGAGTCAACTCAGTTGGCGTTGGCTGATGCAGGGCTCAAAAGCTCGGACAGCGAACGCTTAATTGCAGGGCTTGGACTTGCAGGCGTCAATGTCTCTAGGCTTTACGAACAAGTATTGAATTGGCAACATCCCTTTGCTTGTATGTACCTAACGACGGATCTTCATACTGCATGTATCGGCGCTCATGAAGGCGGTGATGGCGCAGTCATCATTACAGGCACTGGTTCTTGCGGCTATGCACATGTTGCAGGCGAGGAACTTTGTCTTGGTGGTCATGGTTTTGGATTAGGTGATAAAGGTAGCGGGGCATGGCTTGGACAAAAAGCCAGTGAGCAGGTGCTACTCGCGCTAGATGGTTTTGGAGAGAAAACCATACTCACAGAGCGCTTATTCGCTCATTTCAATGTTAACAATGCCATGGGAATCGTCGACAATTTAGCTGGGCAATCGTCTAGTACCTATGCCAAGTTAGCGAGAAATGTGTTCGAAGCTGCTCAGCTAAAAGATGGCGTGGCGCAAGACATTGTGCGTGAGGGCGCTGGCTATATAAGCGAGCTGGCAAGAAAACTCTTCACAATAGAACCACCGCGTTTCTCTATGATTGGTGGCCTTGCTGAACCGCTGGCCAATTGGTTAGATGATGATGTTATAGCTGAAATAGCCCCGACGCTACAGCCTCCAGAGTGGGGCGCAGCATTCTACGCACAGCAAGAGCATTATAAGCAGCAACAGCAGTAGCTTTGTGCTGTTTCGATGGTGGCATAGACAAAAATTGATAGTGAGTTTCAAATGAAGCAAACAATAGTAGCAGAGCGACTTTTTGATGGGCAGCAGTATCATTCTGAGCTGCCGATCACTTTTGAAGACGGCAATATTATCGCGTTCGATACCGTTAAGGGCGCTAAAGAGTCTAAAGTGAATGGCACTGTTTGCCCTGGATTTATTGATGTTCAGGTAAATGGCGGCGGCGGAGTACTGTTTAATGCAACCCCTACTCGTCAGGGGATCGAAGCAATTGGCCTTGCTCATGCAAAGTTTGGAACGACAGCCTACTTACCAACATTAATAACCGACAACGTAAGCGTAATGCAACATGCCGCCGATGCAGTAGCTGATGCTATAGCCGCTAAAAGCTCTGGTGTTTTAGGCGTTCATTTTGAAGGGCCACATTTATCAATACCGAAAAAGGGCGTTCACCCACAGCCACATATTAGACGTATTTCAAATGCTGAGCTTGAAGTGTTTAGCCGTCAAGATTTAGGAGTAAGAGTTGTCACTCTTGCGCCGGAGAATGTTTCACCTGAAGTTATATCGGCGCTGGTGGAAAGTGGCGTAAAGGTTTGCTTGGGTCACTCTAATGCTGACTATGACACGGTAAAGGCGGCTTTAGATGCCGGTGCCACAGGTTTTACTCATCTTTTTAATGCGATGTCTGCTTTTGGCTCACGTAGCCCAGGCATGGTTGGCGCAGCGCTTGAGAGTGCTGATGCATGGTGTGGACTTATTGTTGATGGGCATCATGTCCACCCAGCAGCCGCTAAAGTGGCTATTAACGCCAAGCCTAAAGGCAAAGTCATGTTAGTCACTGACGCTATGCCGCCAGTAGGGCTTGATAGCGAAGAGAGTTTCGAGCTATTTGGCACCCAAGTCATACGTGTTGGTGATCGGCTTAATGCGGTAACTGGCGAGCTTGCTGGCTGCGTACTTGATATGGCTGGAGCAGTTAAGAATAGCGTTTCTATGCTTGAGCTGTCACCAGAGGAAGCGATGAGAATGGCCTCTCTGTACCCGGCCAAATTCTTAGGTATAGATAAGCAGTTCGGTTCACTAGAGATAGGGAAGCGTGCTGATTTAGTGTTAATCAACGATGAGTATAAGGTGCAGCAAACCTATATTGGCGGGCAATTAATTTTTTCTGCGCGTTAAAAGATATGAGAGCATTTTAGCTAAACCTCTGTAGCTTAGGCTATTGAGGTTTTTTGTTATCTACAGCTCAGTCGTTGAAATTAAACCGTAGCAGCTATTTGTTTAAAGAGTGATACTAATGACAATAATAAAAGATATCCATTCACAGACAGATCCCAGTCCTAAACAGAACAAAGTAAGACTTAAGTCACTCGATGCGCTTCGTGGGTTCGATATGTTTTGGATCTTGGGTGGTGAAGCCATTTTCGCAGCACTCATCGTATTAACGGGGTGGGGCGGCTTACATTGGTTCGATAAACAGATGCACCATAGCGCTTGGCATGGTTTCACCTTCTACGATTTAATCTTTCCGCTATTTATATTTTTATCAGGTGTTGCACTTGGGTTATCACCAAAAAGGCTAGATAAGCTGCCAATGCATCAGCGAACGCCACTCTATAAGCACGCTGTAAAAAGGTTACTGTTATTGCTATTGCTCGGGGTCATTTATAACCATGGTTGGGGCACAGGTGCTCCTATGGCATTGGGAGATATTCGCTACGCAAGTGTATTGGGTCGTATTGCTTTTGCTTGGTTCTTTTGTGCCTTACTCGTTTGGCATACGGGCCTCAGAACCCAAGTGATCACCAGTGTTACTATTTTAGTTGCTTACGCGATATTGCAACTGTTTCCACTAGTAACACTTGATGGTACTGGCTCGTTTACAGCTACCGGATCAATTAATGCAGCTATCGATAGCATGCTATTACCTGGCATCACTTATCAAAATGCAGCGGTTGACCCTGAAGGGATCTTATCAACTATTCCCGCAGTCGTTAACGGCCTCCTAGGTGTTTTTGTCGGTCACTTTATTGTTAAGAGCCATGCCAAAGGGGAGTGGTATAAGCTTGCTGTAATGTGTTTGCTAGGTTTAGGGCTACTCGTTCTGGGCTGGCTGATATCACCTATTATCCCTGTTAATAAGACATTATGGACCAGCAGTTTTGTGCTGGTTACATCCGGTTGGAGTTTGTTGTTATTGACGCTTTTTTATGGCGTTATCGATGTTATAAAGCTTAGTCGCTGGGCATTTCCGTTTATTGTGATTGGCTGTAACGCGATAGTTATCTACCTTGCCACCAGTATTGTTAACTGGAAGTATACTGCTGAAAGCCTATTTGGCGGGGTTATCAATTGGTTTCCTTTACCAGCTCAGAGCTTAGTGGCGGTAATCGGATTATTACTAGTGCAGTGGTTAGTGCTTAATTGGATGTATAAACGATCAATTTTCATAAAGGTTTAAGTCTTTGTAATTAAGCTGCTGAGTTGCGCCATTAATGCGACTGAATAGTCGATGCTGGTTTATGAAATTAATTCGCTTAAAGTTAAAATGACAGCGTTGTCTTTTTGGTGGTAATGTTTTAACATCAATGAAACAATAACCCAGCATTGGGGACAGATTCCAATTGCATTAAGTATTT